>CAXTMQ010000034.1:22920-25253 GCA_964245305.1 uncultured Pyrinomonadaceae bacterium | reverse complement strand
AACCAGGTTTTGAATGCCGAAGAACAAGCCCGCAGTATTTTGCTCGAAGCGAATCAAACGGCGGCGGAAGTGGTGGAAAAGGCTGAAACGGAAGCCGAAGAGATTCGCCAAAACGCTCTTGAAAACGGGCGCGAAGAAGCCGTTCAGGAACTTCTCGAAGACGTTTTGGCGGCGAAAGAACAACGCGCATCGGCTCTGCGCGAAATCGAACAGGACGTTTTGAAACTTGCGGTCAAAATCGCCGAAAAAATAATCGGACAGGAATTAAAAACCGATGAAAATGTCCGCGCCGAAATCGTTTTGACCGCTCTCAGGCAAGCCAGACAACAGGAAATGCTGATTGTTCGAGTAAACGCCGCCGATTTGCCTTTGCTTGAAAAAACGCGCGAACGGCTCAACTCTTTCGGTCGCGCTCAATATATAGATTTTATCGCCGATCAAATTATCGGCGCGGGCGGCTGTTTAATCGAAAGCCAAGCGGGAACGATTGACGCGCGGCTCGAAACGCAGTTGCGCGTCTTGGAAAAAGCACTGCTCGCGCAGGTGACGAACGAAGCTTCAAAATAAAACTGTTCACTATAAAAATAGTGAACAGTTTAAACCTGTAAAATTTCAAACTTTGTGAATCTTTGCGAGCGCGCGGGCGCGTTTGACGACGAGGGTCGTTTCGTCGTTGACGTCAACCGAATTTTCCGTTTTTCGGGCGGCGATTTTTAAGGCTTTTTCCAAATCATTTCGCGCTTCGACAACATCGCCTTTCAGCAAATGCGCCTCGCCTCGATTGACGAGCGAAACGAGGTCGTTTTCTTCGATTTTCAAAGCCGCGTTCAAAAAATCAATCGCTTTGTCGGCGTTTTTCAAACGCAGATACAATGCGCCGAGCGCGGCTTGAAAATAAGCGGTTGCCGGCGCGACGGCGAGCAAGCCTTCAAAAATAACGATGGCTTCGCTCAAACGACCTTGCTGGGCGAGCGAATACGCGATCTCGGAAATTATACGAATTTCGTCTTTATTCCAATCCGCCGCCGCGCCGAGCGAAATTTGCCCTTCGAGCCATTCGCGCGTCAAATCTTTTTGTTCGATTGCCATCGTCATTTTCGGAAAATTGCGGAAAATAGATTCTCGTTTGATTTTAACTCGATTTGTTTTGTTCGTGAAGAAGCGCGCCGATTGCGTCGTTCGTTTTCTGCTCGCGGCGATTCGCTTCGATTTTGCGCGTTCGCTGCCATTTCTCCTTATGTTTTTCGATGATCTGCGCTTCTTTAGTCGCTTCCTTGACCGCAAGCAAAGCGTCTTCAACTTCTTTTTCGTGGCGTTCGACCGCTTGCTTTTGCTTTTCGACCGCCGCGAGCAATTCGGTTTCTAATTCGCGCAAATCCGTTAAATGCTGCCGATGCGCGAGAATTTCCCTATTCTTCACGCTCGTTTGAAATTTTTCGAGCATCGCGTTTTGCGCGTTTGATTGTTTTTTACGATTATCAATCACCGCTTGTTTTCGTTTTTCCAATTCTTCTTCCGCCTTCGCCAATTTCAAACGACATTGCGCCAAAAACTGCGCGGCGTTTTCCCGCGCCCGCTCGCGGACTTCGAGCAGTCTTTGAAGATTGTATTTTTCCTGTTTCGGCATTTTTGAAAATTTTCAACCCGATCAACTTCCGCCCGCCATCAAGCGCAGAGCGTATTCAAACGCTTTATAAGACTCGCCGAAAAAATATTCCGTTCGCATCGCCAGCATCGGCAAAACGATTAAAACAATCATAATACCGACGAGCATTTTCACGGGCATACTCAAAAAGAAAACATTAACCTGCGGCGCGACGCGGTTGATGATTCCGAAAAACAAATCAGTCAAAAGCAACGCGATCAAAGCGGGCGCGGCAAGCTGCAAACCGATTGATAAAACGCTCGCCGTCATCACGACGATCAGTTCGAGCGCGGGCGACCAGCCGGCGGAAATTTTCGGATAATTGAGCGCGGGAATGAATTCGTAGCTTCGCAGAAGCGCGCCGATAAAATAACGATGCGCTCCGATAGCGATGAAAATGACAATCGCCAACTGTAATTTAAACTGACCGATTTCGGAAACCTGCGATTGCAGTTGCGGCGCGTAAAGTTCGCCCATTGTCGAGCCGCGCTGAAAATCAACGATTCTGCCCGCGACCTGCACGGCTTCAAAAATCAGAGACGCGATAAAGCCGAGCGTAAAACCGACGAGAACTTCTTTGGCGAGCAAGCCGATGAAACCAATTGGTCCGAAACCGAGCGATTGATTGGCGGGAATCGTGGCTTCGAGCGCGGGATAAAGAATCACGACGAGCGACATCGCCGTCGCC
>CAXTMQ010000034.1:0-22820 GCA_964245305.1 uncultured Pyrinomonadaceae bacterium | reverse complement strand
CGCTGGCTGACTTGAATCATCAACTCGAAAACGTATTTGCTGAAAGTCGTTAACTGGTCAATCATAAACGGCGCGGTGATTAAAATCGTCAAAATCGTCGCAATAATTTTCGGCACGAAGGTCAAGGTTTGTTCCTGAATCTGCGTAAGTGCTTGAAAAAAACTGATGAGCAAGCCGACAATCAAGCTGACCAGAAGCGGAAACAGCGAAAGCCAGATGACCAGCCACAAAGCCTGTCGCGCTACATCAACATAAGTTTCCATTTTCGCTTTTCGCCCCTCAAAAAGATTTTCCGATACTGAAAGTTTGCCCGAATTAATAAAAAACGGCAAGCGTTTTCAAAAATTCCGAATTTATATTCGCAGTTCTCAAAACTGAAAAGTTCTGCGCGTCGAAAACTCGCAGAACTTTTCAAATGCAGTCGAACAGTATTCATCGAATTATTATCAATTCGGGTAAATTCTCACCGGGTCGGGAATATTGCTCGCCGTGTGTCCCATCTTGTGATTCATAATAATCGAAGCGGGGTTCATCGGACTGTAATCGCCCGGAATTTCGACGTGATTTCCCGGTCGCGCGTCAAACGGATTGTTTCTGTCTTCTCTGGTCAAAATTTCGCTCGGCACGTGATACTGCGTGATATTCGGACGATTTTTGACGCTCGGATTTGTTAAAGGATTGCCGCCGAGTGCCGTCGGCGAAAGCGGCGCGGAATTAATCGCCGTCGCCCGCAATCCGGTCTGAATCGAAGCATATGAAGCCAATCCGCCGCCGAGCGAATGTCCCGTCAAAACCGGATTGTCATTCTGATACCGACGGGCTAGATCAGCCGCTTGCCGGAACTGGCGCGGAATTCCGCCAAACTGTTGTTTAAGATCAGTTCCGATGTCGCGCGGACTTGTAAAATCCGTTCCGGCGTAGGAAATTATCGTGCGTTTGTCGTTCGGATTTTCCGGTTTCAAAACCACCGCGCGAAATCCGGTTTGTTTATCTTCCTGCATATCAACGACTTTCCATCTGTTCCCGTCAGGAAATTGATAAACGTCTCCTCGATTCGCGTTATAAGCTAATGAATCCGCGCTTTTGGTTTCGCTGAATTGCAAACCTTGATCTTGACGATAAGTATTGCTGATCGGCGGCTGCGACGGAAAATATGTTTCCTTCAATTTTTTACCGGCGGCGGCTAATGCGCTGCCTATTGCTCTTCCGGCGGTCGCAAGCGCGTGTCCGACCGCTCTGCCTGCCGTTGCCAAAGCGTGTCCGACGCTTCGAACAGCGCGTGCGATGCCGCGTCCGGCGGCGGCAATACCGCGTCCAACCGCGCGAGCGGCACGGGCAATTCCTCTTCCTACAGCTTGCGCGGCGTGTCCGACCGCTCGCGCCGCCGTTGCGATGCCGTGTCTAACTGCGCGGGCAGCCGCTGCAGTTCCGTGTCCGATAGCTCTTGCCGTTCTTGCGATGCCGCGTCCGACGGATTGAATGCCGTGTCCGATAGCCTTGCCTGCCGCCGCGATGCCGTGTCCGACTGATCTTAAACCTTGACCGATGCTTCTGCCGACATTGGCGATGCCGTGACTGACCGCTCTGCTAATCGCTGCCAAGCCGTTGCCGACGGCACTTGCGGCGCGACCGAGCGCGCCGCCGACGCTTCTGAATCCGCGACTTAAAATGCTGCCTGCCGCAGGTATTGCCGCCCGTGCCGGAGCAGTTACCGCCGGCAAAGCGCGACTAACCGCCGCGTGGACGATTGGCACGGCGCGATTTACTGCTCCGCCGACGGCTTGTGCGCCACGCCGCGCGAGACCGCCGATGGCTGACAATCCGCGCTGTAACAATCCGGCTGGTTTGGAAGGCGGCGGCACATTTGCCCTCACCGGCGCGGCAAAATGCGGCGGCGGCGCGATTTGCGCGGGACGCGGCGCGGCAGCTCTTCTCTGAAGACCGATCCGACTTAAAGCTCCCCGTAAATTCAAATTTGAACGAAGATTGCCGGCATTTGCCGGAACGTTCGCCGCTCTCGCCGCGACATGAACTGCCGGACGTTTCGGTAATGCGGGTCTCGGATGATGAACGACGGGATTACGTCTTATTCCGCGCGGAATTGGCATAAGATAAAATTCTCCTAAATTTTTATTCGGATAATCGGCGTTTGGAATTTCTTCCTTTAGCAAAGTTATCGGCAATTTTAAAAAAAGTTTCCCGAAACTTTTCACGAATTTTGAAAGTTGGTTTTTAAAATTAAAAAAGCACTTCAAGCGGCTGAAATGCTTTTTATAAACCCGGAGAATTTTTCCGTAAAATCGTTTTTCAGGCGAAGCGCGTTTGTAAATTAAAGTTTGGCGCAGCGGAATTTTCGGTTATAAGATTCGATTCAAAGATTGTCGTGCCGGAAATCGAATTGCTCGCGCCGAGCCAGCGCAAGCCTTCGTTGATTTCTACGCCGACGACCACGCCGGAAACAAAGCCGAGAATGCCGCCAACATCGGTTCCCGCGCCGGGAATGACGCGCCCGATTGCCGCGCTCAAAAGCGAGCCGGTCGCGCCCGCCGCGAAACCCGACGCGCTCGCGCCGTAATAATTTCCGCGTCCGGGCGAATCGCCGATTCGATAAATTTCCGCATTCTCGTGTTCGCCGACGGCGGTAAGCGCGCCGTTGATTAACGCGCCGCCAAGAATCTCGCCCGTTTCGCGTTTGGTTAAAGTATTCGGAATTAGCGAATTTTCCGCGCCTTGATTATTTAAAACGCGAGCGTTTAAACTTTCCACCGCGCCGAGATTTGTCGCGCCGCTCGCCGTTTTTAAGTTTGCTTCGGATAAAGCATTGAAAGATTTTTCCGCCGTTAAAATATTTTTCGGATTTTCAACGGCTTTGCCGAGTGTATTTTGCAGAATCGAGCCGGAACTGTTTTCTTTGACAGTTTGCGCCGTTAGAGTTTCGGCGGTTCCGGTTTGCGTCGTCTGAACATTAATTTTTTCAGGTCGAATTTCCGATTGCGTAAGCGATTTATTTTCGAGCGGCAATTTATCCGCCGTCGTTTGCGCCGGTCGTTCGCCGATGGAAATTTGCGACGTTTGAAAACGCGCCGGAAAAGCCTCGCGTTCTTCGGGCGGCAAAGTTTCGGCAAATTCCCGCGGCGTTAAATTGAGCGATTTCATCAGTTGAACGAGTTCGTCAAAATGCGAGATTTGGCGCATCTCGATTCTGCCGTCAATTTCGACTTCGACCAAATGCGGCTCGGACATACGGATGATTCTCGCCCGCGCGTTTTCCGTTTGATTTTGGAGGGCGTTGAAAAACGATTCGTCGTTTTGATTAAAGTTCGTCGATTTTGCGTTTGAATAATTTCGCGCCGAACGACTGTTCGCGTAATTGCCCGAATCATGGGCGTAATTAGAAGAATTCTGTCGCGCCGTCGGAAAATTATTTTGATCAGAATCCGGCTGCCGGAACGGAATTGTTTCCGAATTCGATTGACGAAAATTGCTGAAATTCGATTCATCGCCGTCGCCGGTCGGATTCGCCGGAAATCTTTCTCCTTGATACGATTCGTGCGTTCTTTGCTGGCGGTCGGCGGCGCGTTGGTTTTGCCAATCGAGGCTCGAATAAACCGCGCCGTGTTCGCGGCGATTGAGGATGTCAGGCAAATCGGGCGTTTCTTCGCCCGGCGGAGCGGACGGTTTGCCGTCCTGATTCGTCAGATTTCTTATAATTTTCGATAATAAATGAATTCCGTCGCTCATTCTACGCGCCATTCCTCGATTTTTGTTATCGGCAATTCAAGCGAAAAGTTTCGCGGATAAAATTTTTCAAAAAGAAAAATCAGCGAACGATGAAAAAGCTGTCTAAAATTTGCCGGAAACGCGGCAGATACTGGCTGAAACTGCCGACGGTCGCCGTGCAGGTGATGACGCAGATTTCTTCGTAAAGCAGAACGAAAAACTGTAATTGCTGAAGATTCAAGCCGTGAGCCGAAAGCTGTTGGACGATTTCGACCGCCGGTTTGCCGCTCAGAGTGGTGTTTTTTTGTTCGAGAATTTTCATTCCCGAAACTTCTCTCTGCGCGATTTCAAATTGCCGGTAAGCGTAATCTTCGATGCTCAATTCCGCGTCAATCGCTTCTTTCGTAATAACGACGTTCGGCGCGAATTCGTTCGGCGCGGCGGGCGCGACAAACGTGATTATCGAACGATCTTCCCAATCGTTCGGCGTTTCGATTGTAAAATTATTCGATTGATAAAGCATTGCGCTCTAACCTCTTAGCCGTTCAATTCCACCGACGGCGAGCCGAGATAATTGTCAAAATTTTCCGCTTCGTATTGATTGTTTAAAGGTCGCATCGAGATTCTGCCGACGGGTTGAATGTTCAATTCGGCGGCGAGTTCCTGATACGACAAAACGGTTAATTCGGGAAATTCGAGTTCAACCATTTTGCGGACGAAACGGCGCACTTCCGCGTCGGTGATGATAATCGGTTTCTGCGCGGTCGGCGGCAGCGATTCGACTTCGCGGCGGATCGCTTCGAGAATATCGTGCGCGATGTTCGGGTCGAGCGACAGATAAGTTCCGGTCGAAGTGCGCCGAATCGCGCCGCGAATCACATCTTCGATTTCCGGGTCGAGCATATTGACGAACAAAGTTTCGCGGATTCCGGCGTAGCGGAACGAAATATAGCGGCGCATCGAACTTCTGACGTATTCGGTCAGCTGCGTCGGGTCTTTTTCAATTCTGCCCCATTCGGAAAGAGCCTCGAGAATTGATTTGATGTCGCGGATCGAGATTCCTTCCTGCACCAGACGCTGCAAAACGTCGTTGACCTGCGCGATGCTGACGATTTTCGTAACTTCTTCAACCAATTTCGGCATTCCACGCGAGGCGAAATCGAGATATGCCTGCGTTTCCTGTATGCCGACGAATTCGTGCGCGTATCGGCGCATCACGCGCGACAGATGCAAAGTGATGACTTCCGACGGATTCCAAACTTTCAAACCCGCGATTTCGGCTAATTCTCTTTGTTCAGCCGGAATCCAGCATCCCGGACGCAGATCGGCGGGATTGCGAACGTCTTCGCCTGTGATGCCGAAAACTTCCAGATTTTCCGACGAATCGTTGACATAAACGCAGTCCGGTCGCAGCGAGCCGTAAACAATCGGAACTTCTTTAACGGCGATAAAATACTGCGTTTCTTCGAGCGGCGCGTCGCCGCTGACGTGAACGAACGGCAGCATTACACCGAGATCATAATAAATTGCCGAGCGAAGCTGCGGCAGTTCGATGCGAAAACGATAACCTTCGGGCGTATTTTTGTTAATGTAATGCGTGATGCCCGACGAAACGACGACCGCCAAAGGCACGGCATAAGTCGGCTCTAAATCGTCTGTTCCGACTGCTCTTCCAGCCTTTAACGCGCTGTCGGCTTCCTCGTCGGCGAGCCGTTTTTGTTTACGGTAAATCGCGTAAGCCGCGCCGCCCATCACCGCGCTGACCCCGACGAAAGCGAGGCTCGGCATTCCCGGTATTATTGCCAGAATAAGCAGCAGGCTCGACCCGATCCACAAAGGTTTCGGATTACCCAAAAGCTGTTCGGCGATGTCCGCGCCGACGTTGGTCGGCTCGTCGGAACTCGCCACGCGCGTCACGACGATGCCCGCCGAAAAAGTTACCAAAACCGACGAAATCAAAGCGGCTAAACCGTCGCCGACCGTTAAGATCGTATATTTGTGCGCCGCCGCGCCGATCTGCATTTTGAACGTAATCACGCCGGTCGCCAAGCCCGCGATAATGTTGATAATGGCAATAACAATCGTCGCAATCGAATCGCCTTTGATAAATTTCATCGCGCCGTCCATCGCGCCGTAAAGCTGCGATTCGCGCTGCAATTCCGAGCGCGATTTTCTGCCCTGTTCCTGCGAAATCAAACCCGAACGCATATCCGCGTCAATGGACATCTGTTTTCCCGGCAGAGCGTCGAGCGTGAATCTGGCGGCGACTTCGGCGACGCGCTCCGCGCCTTTGGCGACGACGATAAACTGCACGACGAGAATCATCAAAAACATCACGCCGCCGACGATCAGATTATCCTGCGCCGTCGTTCTGCCGAGCGACTCGATCACTTCGCCCGCGTCGCCGCGCGTTAAGATACTGCGTGAGACCGACACGCTTAAACATAGGCGAAATAGTGTCGTTACAAGCAAAATTGTCGGATACGCCGTCAACTGTAAAGGACTCGAAATATAAAGCGAAGTTCCGAGAATAACGAATGAAACGGCGAGATTAAGAACGATTAAAACCGAAATCAGATAAGTCGGAATCGAAATAAAAAATGTGCCGATGGCGAGCATCACGCCGATTGGAAAAAGCAAATCCGAATGTCCGGCGATTACTTTTAAAAAATTTCCGCTCGATACGTCCTGATAAATTTTGTTGATGGAAGCCGTCGAATTTGCCATAAATTAGATTTCCCGCTTTGTTTTTTGGGAGAGCGGTTTCGACTAAATCGAATACTCGAGCAAAAGAAATATTAAAACCGCCGCGATTAAAGTGCCGATTGACATTGCGACGAATTCAAAAAAGCTGAAATAGCCGAAAAAGTTTCGTTCAAAAATTGAAATCGGCGGCGCGGCATTCGCGTTTTGGGCGAGCGGCGCACCGTTACCCGCAACCGAATTATTGCCGTATAAATTCCCGTTTCTGCTGCGCGTTTCCAAAATTGATTCGAGCGCGACGAGCGAACTCGGTTCGTGCAGTTCGAGATACGGCAATTTTTTATTCGTTTTTTTCGCGCCGTTGAAAGTCAGACGGTCGCCGTTTCTGAGCCGCGCCGTCGTTTTGATCGTTTCGTCGTTGACCGAAACCGCGCCGCCGCGCTGCGATTCGACGACGATGCCGCTCCAATCTTTCCGCACGATAGCGTATAAAGCGTTGATTTGATTGACGGCGCAGGTTATTTGTCCGTTCGCGCTTAAACCGACGGGCATTTCGGATTGCTCAATCGGGACGCGCGATTTTTCCGTCTCCGAACCGTTTTCGACGATAAAATAAAAACTGTCTTCCTCGGTTCTGAGCGCGTTTAGAACTTCTGCGAAATTGCGCGTCGGTTTTTTAGCTTCCGCTTCGATTTCGGCATTTTGAGCTTTATCGCCGTAAGTTGTTTCTTCTTTCGCGGCGATTTCGCCCAAAAGCGCGTTTTTCTCGCTAAAAGCGATAATCGAAGCCGTTTCTTCGACAACGGTTGAACGAATCGGCGCGACAAAAGACTGCGAGCCGTCAGCGACGAAAATTATAAATTCGCCGATTTTTATTTCGTCGCCGATATTGAGCGGCTCCATCGCTTCGCGGCGCAGAGCGCGGTCGTTAATACTCGTGCCTTCGCCGCTGTTGATGAGCGTTATCTGTTCGCCTTCCCGAATAATAATCGCTTGTTCGGACAGGGTTTTCGGCAAAACAATCGTGTTCGCCGCATCGCTGCCGATTGTCATTAAATTGCCTTCAAAAATATGTTCGGACAGCGGCGCGGTCGCGTCGGGAGAATTTCGCCGAAGAATAAATTTAATTGCCATACGCGGTCAAAATTTGTATGAATTTTACGCCGAAATTTCTTTAAACTTATACAAACTTTAATCTTATTGACAGTTTTCCGTATGAATAATAATATCACGTTTAATAAATCAAACAACAAATGCCGCGACTTTCGGCAAACAAAACAAATCAAAATCGTGAAAAATTCCGAACCGAATTCCGCCGAAAATCTGTCGGTCGCCGAAGCCGAAATTATCAAATCGCTCTTAAATTATCCGTCGCTCGAACGAGTTTTCGACGCGAACGCCGCGCAAAATTTAAATTCGATCAAACAAAAAATGCGCTCGACCGTTGACGATTTGGAGCGCGTTATTCGTCGCGGCGCGAAAAGCGATGCGGAAAAAGCCGCGACCGCGATCAAAGCGATTCAAACGACGCTCGCGCTTCTCGAAGAAATCGAAAAGTCGCGGCATTCAAACGCGCGTTAAATCCTTTTTGAAAATTGCTTTTTTATTTCAGAAAAATTCACCGAAAATTTTCAGGAAACTTTTTTTCGCAATCGCCGATAACAAATTTACAGAAAGATAAATTCGCGCTCGATTTCGCCGCGTTTATCAAAATATAAAATTCTAGGTTTTTAAGTTTCTGGAGGAAAAATGAAAATGGCAGACCCAATTGTAAATTCGACCGCGCCGCAAGTTCCCGCAGCGAGCTTTCCGGCAGCCGCGCCGGTGAAAAAATCGAACGGTTTCGGTCGCGTTCTCGGCGGCATTCTCGGCAGCGCGGCGAATATTATCGCGCCCGGACTCGGTTCGATTCTCGGCGGAACGCTCGGCGGCGGCGCGAGCGCGGCTGATATGCAGGCGATGATGAACGATCAAATGCAGCAGTCAATGCAGCTTTTATCGGTGCAAAATCGCGTTCAATCGCAAAGTCAGGAATTTACGACGTTTTCCAATTTGCTCAAATCGAAACACGACAGCGAAATGTCCGCCGTCTCGAATTTCAAATCGTAAGCGATTTTGTAGATTCCGCTTTTTAGATTGTTTACACAGAAATTTTATTCCGCAAAGTCCTCGACCTTCGTCGAGGCTTTGTGTTAAATAAGCGATAAAATTATTTGTTAATTTTATTTAATCGGTAAAGCGAAATGGAATTCAAACAAGTTACAATCGGCGACGACGAATTGCGCGTGATGCTCGAATCGAGCCTTGTTTTGCGCGAAGCCGGACGGCTCGACGAAGCGGAAACAATCGCCAGAGGCGTACGCGAACTCGCGCCCGAATCAGACGTGCCGCTCGTCGTTTTAAGTTCGCTCGCGGCGCGGCGCGGCGATTTTGACGAAGCTCTGCGTTTGAGCGAAGAAGCATTAAATCAGGATGCGCAGAGCATTTTCGCGCGGGTTCAGCACGCCGAAATTTTGCTTTATCAGGGGAAACGCGAACGAGCGGAAACGGAACTGCGCGAAATAATCGAAAACGCGCCCGCGTCGCCGCACGTTCACGCCGCGCAAGCCTTGCTCGAAGCGGCGCGAATATTGGAAGATAAATAAAAAGATTTTTTCAACCGAAAAGCGAGAGCGGAAAAATGAAAATAAATAAATCCAAATCGCCGTTCGTCAGCGGCGCGGACGCGCCCGACGAAAAAGAAATCGCCAAAGCCGTCAAAGGCGACAAATTTTCCGAAACGCTCGACGCGCTTGCCGCCGGCAATGCGTCCGCCGACGCGGAAACGAACGCGACCCGCGCGACTTTGGCGCAAATCGCCGTTAAATCGAATCTGGATAACGAAGGCGAAGCCAAATCCGCGCTGCGCGAATCGGCGGAAATTTTAGTCAAATCGCGTTTGAGCAAAAAATTCCGGGATTCCGAACAATCTGAAAAAGCCGTCAGCGAATTAAGCGATTTCGTCGCCGACGATCCGCTTTTAAAATCGAAAATGTTGTCGGTGTTGAAAAAACTAAGGAATGGAAATGGTTAATGGAAAATAAGAGACGGTTTCCATTAACCATTCGGCATTAGCCATTAAAAAAGGTGAGCCAGGAAAAAACCGAAAAACCGACCGAGAAACGTCTGCGCGACGCGCGGAAGAAAGGTCAGGTGTCGAAAAGTCAGGATTTGACATCGGCTCTGATGCTGATCACGGCGGTCTGCATTCTCTGGCTCGGCGGTACTTTGACGGCGGCGGTTTTGGTTCGGGCGATGAAAAGCGGTATCGAAACCGCCGGTTCGTTTCAAGGCGAATTGACGAAGGATCGCGCGACGGAATTTCTCAATCAAGGCGCGTGGGATTTAGGAATCGCGCTCGCGCCCTGGTTTATTTTTATGTTTATCGGCGCGATTCTTTACAATTATATTCAAGTCGGCACGCTGATCGCGTCGGAAAGTTTGAAGCCCGATCCGAATAAATTCAATCCGGCGAACAATTTCAAGGAAAAATTCTTAAAGCCCAAACAATATATCGCTCTCGGCAAAACCGTTCTTAAATCCGTGATAACTATAGCGGTTGTCGCAGCGGTTATTTCATCGGAAATTCCGAATCTATCCCTGCTTCTCAGCCAGCCCGCCGGCAACATCGTCGCTTACACTTTCATTTTAATTTTGCGAATCGGATTTTACGTCGGGATGATTTTTCTCGCGCTCGCCGTCGGTGATTTTTTCCTGCAAAGATTTTTGTTTTTGAAACAAATGCGGATGTCGAAACAGGAAGTTAAACAGGAATATAAAGAAAGTGAAGGTGATCCTTTAATAAAATGGATGCGGAAAAATCTGCACCGCGAGATTTTGGAGCAGAGTTCGATTGCGGCGGTCAAACAAGCCGATGTCGTCGTCGTCAATCCGACGCACGTCGCCGTCGCTTTGCAATATGACCGCGAAAAGATGGGCGCGCCGACGATTGTCGCCAAGGGCGCGGATTTAATCGCCCAGCAAATCCGCGAAATTGCCAAAGAAGGCAACGTGCCGTTGATGCGCGACGTTCCCTTGGCGCGCGCGCTTTTTGAATTCGACATTGAAGATGAGATTCCCGAAGATTTATACGAAACCGTCGCCGAAGTTTTGCGCTGGGTTTATTCTTTGAACGAGGAAAACAAGGAGCATTAGAGAAAATGGCGGAAATCAACCGCGTCGGTAATCAGCCGATTCCGAAAAGCGAACAGCAAGCGCAGATACCGGCGGACGCGACGCAGAAAATTCCAGCCGCGCCCGAACAAACCGGCGTGCAAACCGCGACGCGCGGCAGCGTCGGTCAGCCGGTCGGAATTCCGCCGAAAACAGCTTTGACGCAGAGCGGTTTAATGCCCGAAGCCGTCACCGGACGCGACGCGACGCAGATTCTCGCCGCCGAAAAACTTCGCGCCAACGGCGGCATTTCGGCGACCGATCAGATGCTCGGATTAAATCAACAGCCTTCGATGCTCGGCGGTTTGCTCGCGCCGCCGGGAAACCTCGAAGCCCTGCGGCATTTGTCGCCGACAATGCGCCGCAATATTCTGCGAACGCTTTTGTCGAAACAAAGAAATCAGATGCGCCGCCTCGTCGCCTTCGCCCGCGATGATGAACAACATCAACAGCAGGAAGAACGACGCGAAACCGGAGAAACGGAAACCTCAGAAACAACTTTAACCGCCGCGCCGACGCGCGAAAATGCTTTAGCTTTTCACAACCAGCGCGTTTATCAAGATTTAGCTTCAACCACCAGAATGCTCGATTTGCTTGATGAATTACTTTATTTGCAGGATTATACTTTGAGCCAAATCGGAACTTTCGCGCAAGGATGATTTTAATGCTGAATGGTTAACGGTAAGTGGTTAATCAAGAATTTTATTAATCATTTACCGTTAACCATTCAGCATTATTTACCACATCTGACGTAATTGATTGACAGTATTCGCGGCGTTCGTTTTTTCCTTAACTTCCTGTTTTAAGAACGAATTAACCGCGTCGAGCTTAGTAATTGCATAATCGGTTCGCGGGTCGCTTCCCTTTTTATACGCGCCGATCAAAATCAAATCTTTATTCGATTCATAGACGGCTAAAACTTCGCGCAGTTTGCGGGCGGCTTCGACGTGCTGATCCGTGGCGACGGTTTGCATCACGCGCGAGACGGATTCGCCGATGTCAATCGCCGGATAATGTCCGGCGGCGGCGAGATTGCGCGACAAAACAACGTGTCCGTCGAGAATCGAGCGCGTTTCGTCGGCAATCGGCTCGGTCATATCGTCGCCTTCAACGAGAACCGTGTAAAATGCCGTGATCGAACCTTTGTCCGAATTCCCTGTTCGCTCCAACAAACGCGGCAACTCCGAAAACACCGACGGCGGAAAACCGGCGCGGGCGGGCGGTTCGCCACGCGCTAATCCGACTTCGCGCAAGGCTCTCGCAAAGCGTGTTACCGAATCCATCATCAGCAAAACTCTTTTGCCCTGATCGCGGAAATATTCGGCGATGGCGGTAGCGACATAAGCCGCTTTTTGTCTAACGAGCGACGGTTCGTTCGACGTGGCGACGACGACGACCGAACGCTTTAAGCCTTCCGCGCCGAGATCGTTTTCGAGAAAATCACGTACTTCGCGCCCGCGTTCGCCGACCAGCGCGATGACGTTGACATCGGCTTCGGTGTTGCGGGCGAGCATTCCCAAAAGCGTTGATTTGCCGACACCGGCGGCGGCGAAAATGCCGACGCGCTGACCGCTGCCGACGGTTAAAACTCCGTCGAGCGCGCGAACGCCGGTGGCAAAAGGTTTGACGACGCGCGTCCGCTTCATCGGATCGGGCGGCGTTGCCGTTACGTTGTATTCGGTCGCGTTTTCAATCGCGCCGAGATTATCAATCGGCTCGCCCAAACCGTTCAAAACCCTACCCAAAAGCGCGTCGCCGACTTTGACGCGCAGAGATTGTCCGGTCGAGACGACTTCCGCGCCCATCGCCACATCCGAGATTTCGCCGAGCGGCATCAAAATCACTTCGCTGCCGCGAAAACCGACAACTTCCGCCCGCAGAGCCTTCTGCTGGTGCGGCGAACGAATTAGGCAAATCTCTCCGACCCGCGCGCCCGGAACGCCGGCGCGAATCAACAAACCGATTAATTCGGTAACGCGCCCGCGCACTTCGACCGGCGAAATCCAATCAACCGCTTCGATGTAGTGCTGTAATTGAAGAGACATTCGGCTAATTATAGGACTTCGCGCGAAAATTCGGAATTGGGCGGAAGTTTAGAATACCTAAACTAGCGAATAAATATGAGACTTTCTCAAAAATATAAAATTTCTAATCCTCTTGCCGCCTGATGTTTTCTCTCAGTTGTTGAAATTTATTCCATTGCTGCGGCGTGAGAATTTTCTGTAATTTTTCATCGTTGCGCGAACGAATTTCCTGTAGGCGCGGTTCGGTTTCCTGTTTTAGCTGTTGGATATTTGTTCTGATTTCGCTGACGGTTTTTTGAACTTCGCTTTTCTGCTCGTCGGATAAATTTAATTGATTGAACGATTCTTCGTAACGCTCCTGCTTAGTCGGCAGAGGTCTGGCTGCTTCGGAGCGAACGTAATATGCGTTAATGGCGAAACAGCCCGCGATAAATCCGAGCAGAAAAATGCTGAACGTCGCCAGACGAATTTGCCAGATATTTTTTGTTTCGATATTCATTGCGGTTGCCTGACTGATTTTTTCGAGTTTTCTGCGGAATCATCCAACGCTTCGAGAGCTTGTTCGTTTGTTAAATCGTTTGATGCCGATTGTTCGAGAATTATCGCATCGGTGGAATACAATTTGTAGTTCGACGTTTGAGTGCGTATTTTCGCCGAATAAAAGCGCGGCGCGATTGCCGACACCGAAATCAAAATCGCGGCGATTGAAATCATCGCCAAAATCATTGTCGCGGACGCTTGCCACCAGCGTCGAAAAGCAAATTTCGCGCCGTCGCCGATCTGCCGCTCGCGCCGGGCGTTTGCGACTTTCGCATGAAAAAAAGCGTTCGGCGCGGGCGCGTTTTCAGCCGCTTTCTTCAGCACAGCCGCCGACATGCGCGCCGCGCGAAAAGCCTTCCGGCAATCGGCGCAGATTTCCGCGTGAACGCTGATTTGCTTTAACTCTTCGCTCGCCAGCGCGTCGAAATTTTTAGCGTCGAGAATTTCGGTTATATGTCGGGATGTCATCAATTTAATTTCGGATTTTTACTAAAAAAACATCAGTCGTTTTTCAAAAGCTCTTCCAGTGTTTCGCGCAATTTTTTGCGGGCGCGAAAGGCTCTGACCTTTACGTTCGACTCGCTCAAATTTATAGTTTCGGCAATCGTTTTGATCGATTCGCCTTCGCCGTCGAGCATTATCAAAAGCGTCGCGTCGGCGGGCGAAAGTTTGTCAAGCAGGCGTTCGATCAAATCGGCGGCGATCAATTTTTCTTCGTCGCTTTTGTAGCCGGCGATTGACGAATTGACGATTCGTTCTTCGAGCCAGACGGCTTCTTCGCTCGTCAAACCGGAAAAATTCAAAGCCGCCTGTTTTTTCGCCGTTCTGATTAAATTCAAACACGTCGTGAGCGCGATTCTCGTCAGCCATCCCTCCATCGAACCGCGCGCTTCAAATTTTCCAATCTGCGTAAACGCTTTTAAGAAAGTTTCCTGCGCTGCTTCTTCGACTAAACCGTATTGACGAAAAAATCTACCCGCGACCCGGAAAACGCGCGGGCTGAAACGGCGGACGATTTCGCCGAAAGCGTTTTCGTCGTCGTTCCGCGCCGCGCGAATCGCCAATTCGCTTTCGCTCAAATTTTCGTAATCGTCGCCAATCAAATTTTTCTCTGAGGCTCGCGCGCTGCGGATGCCTTTGAAGAATTTTAAACTTTGCCGACGACGCTTATCAAATAACTTTTGCGCAATGCGCTCCGTAAATGAATAGACACGAATCGGGTTCGCGCGGTTACAAATCTTTACAATTTTTAATTTAAATTTCGCGTCCTAGAGGTTTCATGTAACCGTGCGGCGGTTTATAGTGTCTAATTACAAAGCGGATTTATTGAGAACAATTTTTATAAAAATCTTTTTCTTCCCGTGCTTTATTTAAAAGATTGCGATTGAGCATTTATGATTTTTTCAAAATTCGGACGTTTTTTGGCGGTTCGATTTTCGGTTTTTTATATTTTTATATTCATCTTCGTCTTAGGCGCGGTCGGCTGCAATCGCTCCGCGTCGAAAACCAAAGAGCAGGCAAACGCCAATCAACAGGCGCAGAACGAAGTTTTCCCGATTACGACTGATAAAGCCGTCGCGCGTCCGATTCCGGCGTATATTTCGGCAACGGGCAGTTTGGCGGCAATTGATTCTTCAAACATCGCGCCGAAAACGGCGGGCAAAGTAACGAACGTCGGCGTGAACGCGGGCGATTTTGTAAAAGAAGGCGCGATTATCGCCAAACTCGACGAGCGCGACGCGCAGCTTCAATTATCGCAGGCGCAAGCCAACGTCGCGCAGGCGATTTCCGGCGTTCGGCAAGCCGAAGCGCGTTTGGGTTTGACAGTGAACGGCACGTTCAGCGCGGCGACGATTCCCGAAGTTCGCGCCGCCAACGCCAATTACGAACAAGCGGTCGCGCAGCTTCGCCAAGCCGAAGCGAACGAAAAACGCTATCGTGAACTGGTCGAAACCGGCGATGTAGCGGTCGCTAGCTACGAACAATATCGAACGGCGAGAGACACGGCGCGGGCGCAGGTTAACAACGCGCAGCAGCAACTTGAAGCGGCGCGAAACGCCGCCAGACAAAGCAACGAAGCGATCAAAAGCGCGCAAGCCGCCGTCAACGCTTCGCAGACGCAGATTGATCTGGCGAAACAGGCAATTGCCGACACGACGATTCGCGCGCCGTTTTCCGGTTTCATTAGCGAACGTCCAATCGCCGTCGGCGAATTCGTTTCGACGGCGACCGTTGTGGCGACAATTCTGAGGACGAGTCCGATTAAAGCATTGCTTCAAGTCAACGAAACGAACGTGCCTTTTATAACGGTCGGGCAAGGCGTTTCGATAACCGTTGATTCATATCAAGACCGCAAATTCGGCGGCGCGGTGACGGCGATTAATCCGGCGATTGATCCGACGACGCGCACCGCGATTATCGAAGCGACGTTTGAAAACAACGACAATGCTCTGCGGCAAGGAATGTTCGCCTCCGCGCAAATCGTCAAACAAGGCGGCGGGTCGGGCGTTTTCGTTCCGCGTCCGGCGGTTTACAACGACCAAAATACGCAGTCGTATCGCGTCTTCGTCATCCAAGAAAACGTCGCCAAACTCCGCGTCGTCCAAATCGGCACGGAAGAAGGCGATTTTATTCAAATTATATCGGGCGTAAAACCCGACGAAACGGTGGCGACGAGCAATACCGATAAGCTCTACGAGGGAGCGCAGGTCAGTTTTTAGTTTTTTGTATTCGGTTTTTAGTTTATTTTCTAAAGGCTCGCGCTTACCACGAAAATAAAATTTAGCAAAGAACCAAAAACTAAAAACAAAAGGCAAAAAATTTATGCAATGGTTAGCTGAAATTTGTGTCAATCGTCCGGTGTTTGCGACTGTCATTGTGATGTTTTTGACGGTCATCGGCGGGTTTAGTTTTTTTACGCTCGGCGTCGACCGGTTTCCGCAGATTGATTTGCCGACCGTCACCGTGCAGACGACGAACACCGGCGCGGCTCCGCAGGAAATCGAAACCGAAGTGACCGACATCATCGAAGGCGCGGCAAACACCGTGACGGGCATTGATCAGATGACTTCCAATTCGTCGCTCGGTCGCTCGCAGGTCACGATTACGTTTTCGCTCGAAAAAGACCCGGAAGTGGCGACGCAGGAAGTGCGCGATAAAGTGAGCGGCGTGATTCGCCAACTGCCCGACAGCGCGGACGCGCCGATTGTCCAAAAGTCCGATCCGAATTCGTCGCCGATTATTCAATACGCCATCAGCCGTCCGGGTTCGGTCGTTGATTTGACACAGTTTGTTACTAAAGAAATTCAGGAAAAAGTGCAGACCGTGGACGGCGTGGGCGACGTGCAGGTTTACGGCGGACGGACGCGCCAGATTAAAATTTATCTCAACCCGGACAAACTGCGCTCTTACAATCTTTCGGTCACGGATGTCAACGCGGCGGTTGCGGCGCAGAATCAGGAATTGCCGAGCGGCAGATTAAACGAAGGCGCGACTTCCGTTACGCTTCGCACGTTGAGCAAGTTGACGACGGTCGAAGGTTTCAGCAACATCATCGTCAAAAACCAAAACGGCTATCCGATCAAAGTCAGCGATGTCGGGCGCGTCGAAAACACCGGCGCAGACCCGACCAGTTCGGTTTCTTTGAACGGCAGCCCGTCGGTTTCGCTCGCCATCATCAAGCAGTCGGGCGCGAATACGGTCGCGGTTATTCAAGGCGTAAAAGCTAAACTCGCGCAACTTCAGCAAACTCTGCCGAAGGATTTGCAAATCGGCGTGGTGCGCGACCAATCGGAATTTATCGAAACTTCCCTGCACGCCATCGAAGAGCATTTAATCTTAGGCGGAATTTTCGCGGCGATTATCGTGTTTATATTTTTGTGGAATTTCCGCTCGACTTTGATCGCCGCGCTCGCCATTCCGACTTCGATTATCTCGGCGTTCGCTTTGATCGCCGCGCTCGGCTACACGCTCAACCAAATGACGATGCTCGCTTTGACTTTGATGGTCGGCATCGTCATTGACGACGCGATTGTCGTGCTTGAAAACATTTACCGCTTCGTCGAAGAAAAAGGTATGTCGCCGTTTCAGGCGGCGATTGAAGGCACACGCGAAATCGGTCTGGCAGTTTTGGCAACGACTCTGAGCCTTCTTGCCGTATTTATTCCCGTCGGTTTTCTGACCGGCATCGTCGGCAGATTTATGTCGTCGTTCGGCTTGACGAGCGCGGCGGCAATCGCCGTATCATTAATCGTTTCATTCACCTTAACGCCGATGCTCGCGGCGCGTTGGATCAAGCCGAAAAAAGTCGAAGAACCGCAGCCGGAATTCGATTTCGACAAACCAAGCGAAGGCGAAATTCACGGCGACGGAATGTTGGCGAGCGATCAGCACGAAATCCGAAATCCAAAATCCAAAATCCAAAATGAAAGCAAGGATTCGTGGTTTTACAGCAAAATTGATCGAAGCTACACGTGGCTTCTAAAACTTTCGATGCGCTTTCGATGGATCGTCGTCGGCTTGTGCGCGCTGGTCGTCATCTCGATTTATCCGCTTTACACATTTGTCGGCATCAACTTTTTGCCCGACGAAGACGAATCGCTTTTTCAAGTTTCCCTCCGCGCGCCGCAAGGCACGAGTCTCGCCGCGACGCAGAGCATTTTAGACCGTTTGGCGCGCGATATTCGTGAGCAAATTCCGGGTGTGGAAAACACCCTGGCGTTCACCGGAGCGGGCGGCGGTTCGCCGAATCAGGGCAATATCAATGTGCGTCTCGTCGCGCCCGCAGACAGAGAATTTTCGCAAGCCGAATTAATCAACAAAGCGCGCGAAATCACCAAAAAATATCCGAAGCAATATACTATCGGCGTTTCCGGCACATCGTCTATCGGCGCGAGTCTCGGCATCGGCGGGCGCAGCGGCTCATCCGGCATCGGATTTTTCATCAGCGGTCCCGATATGGACAAGCTCGACGAATTTTCGCAAAAATTGGTTGACCGTCTGAAACAAGACCCGAATTTCCGCGATGCCGACCGCTCGCTTGATTTGAGCAGTCCCGAACTGCAAATCGCCATTGACCGCAACAAAGCCGCCGATCTGGGCGTGTCAACCGGCGCGGTCGCGCAGGCGTTGAATGTTTTCGCCAACGGTCAACAGGTTTCGACCTTCAGCGAAGGCACGGATTTATTTGACGTTTACGTTCAGGCGGACGAACCTTACAGGCGAACGCGCGACGACTTGAAAAATTTCACGGTTACATCTTCAAAAGGCGGCTTAGTCGGTTTGGATCAACTCGTGACGTTCAAGGAAGACAAAACGGCGGCTTCCATCGCCAGACTCAATCGCCAGCGACAGGTGACGATTTCAGCAAGCGTCGCGCCGACTTCTTCGGAAGCCGATGCCGTCACGACTTTGCAAAAGTATGCCGCAGACCTAAATATGGGAGCGGAATACGCGACCGGCGTAACCGGACAATCGAAAGAACTCGCCAGAGCGACCAATTCGTTCGCTTTAGCCTTTCTTTTGTCGTTCGTTTTTATGTATCTGATTTTGGCGGCGCAGTTCGAATCGTTCGTTCATCCGGTGACAATTCTTTTGACTTTGCCGCTTTCCGTGCCGTTCGCGCTTTTGTCATCGCTGATCGCCGGACAAAGATTGAATATTTTCTCCGCGCTCGGCATTTTGCTTTTGTTCGGAATCGTCAAGAAAAACGCGATTTTGCAGATTGACCATACGAACACTCTGCGCGGGCGCGGAATGGAACGCTACGACGCGATTATTCAAGCGAACCGCGACCGTCTCAGACCGATTTTGATGACGACCATCGCGCTCGTCGCCGGTATGATTCCGCTGATTTTAGGCAGCGGCGCGGGCGCGGCGACAAACCGTTCAATCGGCATTCTGGTCGTCGGCGGTCAGTCAATGTGTCTGCTTTTAACGCTGCTCGCCGTGCCGGTTTTCTATTCGCTTTTTGACGACGCGGCGGAATCGCATATCTGGAGTCGGATCGGCGACCGTTTCGGCGGCATCGGCGAAAAACTGCGTCCTCTGCGCGAAAAATTGGCTGACGCGGCGACGCTTTTTACGCGCAAAAAATCAAAAGCCGAACCGACGACGGCAAAAAGAAATAAAACCGAGGAAGGCTATGCCGATTAAAATCAAGATGGAAAATCAGTATTTTTTTCAAACTCTGCAATCTCTCCGCCGATTCTTGAACACGGCGTTCGGCGGCTCGTTCGCCGCGTTCGCGCTTTTAATTTTGCTCGTTGGAAATTCGTCAGCACAAACGACAACGACTTCGCCGACCGTTCCGCAGGCGACTCCGCCGCCGACGCAGCCGACCGAAGTGCAGCAGCAAAACACGCCGCCGCAGCGTCAGCAGCCGACGCAGCCCGGACAAACGACGAACACGCAGACGCAAACCCAGCAAACGCAAACCCAGCGACAGCAAGTTCCGAATCAGCCGCAAACGCCGAACACGACGAGTCCGACGACTTTGCAGAATCAGCAAAATCAAACGAATCCGCAAACGCAGACGACAACGACGCAGACGCAAACGACGACCAATCCGAATGTTACTACGACCACGCCGACTTCAACCGTCGGAACTTCGGGCGGTGGCGCGCCCGCCGTTCTGCCCGACGATCCGCCGCCGGTCGCGCCGAATTTTGAAGCACCGATTCGACCGCTGCCGTCCGCCGAACGCATCGGCGTTGACGTTTCCGACCAGCTTCCTTTGTCTTTGCAGGAAGCGATCACGCTCGCTCTGCAAAACAACAACGACATTGACACGGCGAAAATCAGCGTCCAGATGGCGGAATTCGATTTGCGCGCGGCGCGCGGTGTCTACGATCCGGTATTTACGACGGAAAATTACTACGAGCGGCGCACGACACCGACCGCTTCGACTATCGGCGGCGCGACGGGCAACGGTTCGGTAACGCAGACAAGTCTCGTCAACGGCTTTAACGTGACGGGTTTTTCGCCCCGCGCGGGCGGTTTGTATCAAGCCGATTATTCGGGTTCGAGAACGACGACCGACAACCAGAACGCGACTTTGAATCCGCAGTTTCCGACGGTTGGGACTTTCACATACACACAGCCGCTCTGGCGCGGTCTGCGAATTGACAATAATCGCCGAACAATTGAAATCGCCAAGAAAAATCTGAGTTTGACCGATGCGCAGTTTCGTCAGAAAGCCATCGAAACCATCGCGCAGGTCGAATCGGCTTACTGGGATTTGATATTCGCGCTTCGCAATTTGCAGGTGCAGATTGATGCGGTCAAGCAAGCCAGAACACAGCTCGAAAGCAATCAAAGGCTCGTTTCAAAAGGTGTTCTCGCGCCGATTGAAATCGTCGCCGCCAACACGCAAATTACTTCGTTCGAACAAAATGTTTACACCGCGCAGGAAACGGTGACGCAAGCCGAGAATGTCTTAAAAACCTTGATGCTGCCCGACCGCGGCGACGCGATTTGGAAACGCGCGCTCGTTCCCGTTTCGCCGGTCGAAGTGGAAATTCCCCGCGCGTCGCTCGATACGGCGATTACCGACGCGCTCGCCAATCGGCAGGAACTTTCGCAGTTGAAAACCAACGCCGAAATCAATAAAATAAACGAGCGTTATTACCGCGATCTGACCAAACCGCAGATTGATTTGATCGGCAGTTATACGGGCAACGGGCTTGCCGGAACGTCTGTTCCGCGCGTCGGCAATTCGACGAATTCCGCGCTGACGACGCGCGTCAACGAATTATCCGCGCTCGCCAATCTGCCGCTCTTGACGACGACCACGACGAACGCGACCGTTCCGCCGAATCTCGTCGGCGGTTATTTCAAATCTCTGTCGAATTTAGCGACGGCTGATTATCCGACGTTTCGCGTTGGCGTAACGATTTCCCTGCCGTTCGGCAACCGCGTGGCAAAGGCGAATCTCGGCAGAACTTTAGTCGAAGCCGACCAAATCAAAAACCAGCAGGCGCAGCAGGAACAAACCATCGAATCCGAAGTCAGAAACGCGCTTCAGGCTTTGCGCTCGTCCGAAGCGCGTCTGCAAGCGGCGATTGCGACCCGCCAATCAGCCGAGCAATTATTTGAAAGCGAGCAACGCCAATTTCGCGCCGGAACTTCGACGGTTTTTCTCGTCCAGCAACGCCAAATCACGCTCGTCACCGCGCGGAGCGTCGAGCTGCAGGCGCAGACGCTTTTAAACAAAGCCGTTTCGGATTTTCAACGCGCCACCGGCACGACGCTTTCCGCCAACAGCGTCGAAATCACCAATCAAATCATTGACGAACGATTCAAATTCAAACGCCAAATAGATTTCGGTTCGCGGATTTTTAGTGCCAGAAATAACAAAGCGGAGAAGAAAGTTGAAAATTAAACTACGCACCCGCAAAAGCGGAGTTTAATTTTCAACTCATCGAAAGCACCAACTCTTTTTGACACATCAGCCGTTAAAAGCTAAAATTGCCCTTTTGTTATCTTTTCCCAAGATTCAAATTTTATTTATACAAGGAGTTACAAACTATTTTGAGTAACGGAAAATTTTTATTCACTTCGGAATCTGTTACCGAAGGACATCCCGATAAAATCTCCGATCAGATTTCCGACGCGGTGCTTGATGCGATTTTGGAACAAGATCCGACCGCGCGAGTCGCTTGCGAAACGCTCGTGACAACCGGTTTAGCGGTCATCGCGGGTGAAATCACGACGACGGCGACTATCAATTATAAAAAAATTGTCCGCGATACGATCAACGACATCGGTTATAACAACGCTAATTTCGGCTATGACTGCAACACTTTGAGCGTGATTGACGCGGTTGGAACGCAATCGCCCGACATCGCACAAGGCGTTGATACCGGCGGCGCGGGCGATCAGGGTTTGATGTTCGGTTTCGCCTGCAATGAAACCAAAGAATTGATGCCTTTGCCGATTCAGTTGGCGCACAATCTGACGCGCAAACTGTCGGAAATTCGTCGCAGCGGTGAACTCGACTATCTTCGCCCCGATGGAAAATCGCAGGTAACGGTCGAATACCGCGACGGCAAACCGTTTCGCGTTGAAGCGGTTGTTATTTCTACACAGCACGCCGACGAAGTGACGACCGAGCAGCTTCGGGAAGACATCTTGGAAAAAGTTATCAAAGCGACCGTTCCGGCTGAATTGCTCGATGATGCCACGAAATATCACATCAATCCGACCGGCAGATTTGTCGTCGGCGGACCGATGGGCGATGCCGGACTAACGGGACGAAAAATCATCGTTGACACTTACGGCGGTTATGCCCCGCACGGCGGCGGCGCGTTTTCGGGCAAAGACCCGACGAAAGTTGATCGTTCGGCGGCTTATATGGCGCGTTACATCGCTAAAAACATCGTCGCTGCCGGGCTTGCCGATAAATGCACCGTGCAGTTGGCTTATGCCATCGGCATTGCCGAGCCGGTTTCGGTTCTGGTTGATACGCACGGCACGGGCAAAGTTGACGAAGCGAAATTATCGGAAATCGTTCGCAAAAATTTCCAGTTGAATCCGAAAGGAATCATCGAAACGCTGGATTTACGCAAACCGATTTTTAAAGAAACCGCCAAATTCGGACATTTCGGACGCGATAATTTCTCT
>CAXTMQ010000033.1:6240-25336 GCA_964245305.1 uncultured Pyrinomonadaceae bacterium | reverse complement strand
ATGGCCTTTGAAAAAAACGCGAAAACGATTCAAAACATTCCGTTTATCGAAGCCGAGGGAATGAATTTATCGTTCGCCGTCCAGACTTTCGACGCGGTAACAATCGCCTTCGGCTTGCGAAATTTTTCCAACTGGCAAAACGGCTTAAAAGAATTCCGACGCATTTTGAAACCGAACGGCAAACTCGTCATTCTGGAATTTTCCGCGCCGATTATTCCCGGCTTTCGACAGCTTTTTCAATTTTATTTTTCGAGCGTTCTACCGCGCATCGGCGGCGCGGTCAGCGGCTCGCGCGGCGCGTATGAATATCTGCCCGATTCGGTTTCGCGCTTTCCCGATCAGAAAAATTTAGCGAAAATGCTCGAACAAACCGGCTTCGCCGATGTCGAATATCAAAACCTGACCGGCGGCATCGCGGCGATTCACAACGCGACGAAAACCTAATAAGTTTTATACTTAATCTTTCATTGGGTTTTTGAAACTTTCCAATAAAAATCGCGCCGATTCGTCAGCGCGAACGAAAAGTTTTATAATTTCACCAGCCGTAATTTTTCCCGAAAACTTCTATCGAATGAAATACAAATTGCAAAATGTTGCCCGGCAAATCTGTTTGCTTTTGCTGGTCGTTTGGACGGTCGTTTCGCTCGTTACTTTGCTGATCGAACTCGTTCCGGGTGATCCGGCGACGGCGATTTTGGGCGAGCAGGCGACGACCGAACAAATCGAAAACTTCAATAAAAAACACGGACTCGACAAACCGGCTTTTTTCTTTTCCTACAATGCGGAAAACGGTTTCAAATGGCACGGCGCGGACAATCGCTACGTTGATTATTTTGTCGGACTCGCGCACGGCGATTTAGGAAATTCATTTCGCACCGACCGACCGGTTTTGGGAATGATTTTAGAGCGTTATCCCGCGACGATAAAGCTTGCGCTCGCTTCGATGCTGGTCGCCGTCGGCATTGCGATTCCGCTCGGCGTTTTGGCGGGAACGAATAAAGGCACGATCATTGACAATTTCGCGTCGTTCATCGCGCTGCTCGGCATCAGTTTGCCGACGTTCGTCATCGGACCTTTTTTAGTTTATTTATTCGCCGTCAAGCTCCGATGGTTCGCGCCGACCGGCAGCCTAAATCCCGAAGACATCGTTTTGCCCTCCGTAACTTTAGGCGCGGCGTTATCGGCGATTTTAACGAGAATGGTGCGCTCGTCGGTCATCGAAGAACTCGGCGAAGATTACGTCAGAACCGCCAGAGCGAAAGGTTTGAGCGAGCGCAAAGTCGTCTATAAGCACGTTTTGAAAAACGGCTTGATTCCGGTCGTCACGATTTTAGGCTTGCAGCTCGGCGTTTTATTAGCGGGCGCGATTATCACCGAAAAAATTTTCAACTGGCAAGGTTTAGGACTTTTACTGCTCGACGACGGCATCAGCAAGCGCGATTACCGACTCGTGCAAGGCTGTGTTTTAGTCATTTCCGTAACATACATCGTCGCCAATTCGTTGACCGATTTGGTTTATCGTCGGCTCGATCCGCGTATTCGGTTGTCGTGAATCGTGAATCGTGATTCGTGTTAAATAATTCGATTCACGATTCACGATTCACGATTCACAATTAATGAATCGTTTGACTTACATCGGAATCGCCGTCGCCGCCGTTTTTCTTTTGACGGCGATTTTCGCGCCGCTCATCGCCACGCACGACACGACCGCGCAGAATTTGACGATGCGTTACGCTTTGCCGTCCGCCGAACATTGGTTCGGAACAGACGCGCTCGGACGAGATGTTTTTTCGCGCGTCGTTTACGGCGCGCGAATTTCGCTCGAAGTCGGAATTGTCGTCGTCGTCGTTTCGTCAATCATTGGCGTTTTTCTCGGCGCGATTGCCGGATTTTACGGCGGCATTGTTGACAAATTTTTGTCGGGTTACGTTTTCAACGTCTTCCTCGCGTTTCCCGGTCTTCTTTTAGCGATTGCGCTCGTCGCATTTTTGGGAGCGGGCTTGGGCAAGTTGATTTTAGCGTTGTGCATAATCGGCTGGGTCGGTTACGCGCGTGTGATGCGCGGGCAGGTTTTGAAGGTGCGCGAGTATGACTTCGTGCAGGCGGCGCGAGCCTCGGGCGCGAGCGACGGGCGCATACTTTTCACGCATATTTTGCCGAACGCGATTCAGCCTTTGATCGTGCAGGCATCTTTAGGAATGGCGGGCGCGGTTTTGTCCGAAGCGTCTCTGTCGTTTTTGGGTTTGGGTATTCCGCCGCCCGCGCCTTCGTGGGGAACGATGATCGAAGAAGGTCGCGGCTTCGACGTGCTTTACAACGCGCCGCACGTCCTGCTTTTTCCCGCGCTGGCGATTGCTTTAACGGTTCTCGCATTCAATTTTATCGGCGACGGTCTGCGCGAATATCTTGACCCGAAACAGCGCAAAAGATAAACGATGAAAGCCGTCCGCGTCGAAAATCTTTCCAAAACTTATCCCGTTTCGTTTCCGCGCCTGAAAAAGTTTTTTCGTCTGCCCGTATCGCCCGCCGTTGAAGCACTAAAAAATATTTCGTTTGAAATAAACGACGGCGAAATTTTCGGACTTATCGGCAGAAACGGCGCGGGCAAAACGACCTTGACGAAAATTATCGCCACGCTCGTTCAGCCGACGCACGGCGCGGTTTCGGTGCGCGATTTGGATTCGGTCAAAGACGAAGTAAAGGTTCGTTCCTTAATCGGTTTGGCGACCGCCGAGGAAAGAAGTTTTTACTGGCGTTTGACGGCTGAACAAAATCTGCTTTTCTTCGCCAGACTTTACGGCTTCAGAGATAAAGACGCGCGAAAAAGAATCGCGGAAATTTTCGAGCAGTTGAATTTAATCGAACTCGCCAAACGCCGATTTTCCGAGCTTTCGACCGGCAACAAACAGCGTCTGGCAATCGCGCGGGCGGTTTTGCCGTCGCCGCCGATTCTTCTGCTCGACGAACCGACGCGCTCGCTCGATCCGCTCGCCGCGCAGGAAACACGCGATTTGATTCGTTCGTTCAAAGACGTTTCGATTTTGCTGACCTCGCATAATCTCGCGGAGATCGAAGAACTTTGCAGTCGCGTCGCCGTTATTTCCAAAGGAGAAATTCGCGCCGTTGATACGCCGACGAATCTGCGACGGCAAAACAGCCGGGCGCAGCAGGTGAAAATCTATTTGCAAAATCCGCTTAATGAAATAACGGTTGCGAGATTGCGCGGAAAAATTGAAAATTTTGAAATTGAACGACAAACGGATTCGTTTTCGATACGTTTCGAGCGCGAAATCGAAGACAAACTTTTAGGCGAAATCGTTTCGTTTTTGAACGAAAACGGCGCGACGATTCTCGATGTCGAAACATTTAATCCGACGTTGCTCGACGTTCTCGAAAGCTACGAATGAATTACAAAATCTTTCCGCTCGGCGATTGCGCCGCGACCGTCGAATTCGACAATAAAATTTCCGTCGAAGCGAACAATCAGGTTCTCGCGCTCGCCAATTTTCTCGACGCGAATTCTTTTTCCGGTTTAATCGAAATCGTTCCGGCTTACGCTTCGCTTTCCGTCTTTTATGATGTCGTAAGAATTCGCCGAAAATTTCCCGACGCGCGAAACGCTTTTGAAATCGTCGAAAATTTTTTGCAAAACGTCGTGCGGAATTTAGACGTTTCGACGGAAGAAAAAAATTCGCGCCTCGTTGAAATTCCCGTTTGTTTCGATGCCGAATTCGCGCCGGATTTAGAATTCGTCGCGGCGAGCAATAATCTTTCGATTGAAAAAGTTTTGGAGATTTTTCTCGCACGGGCGTATCGCGTTTATATGCTCGGATTTTTGCCCGGTTTCGCGTATATGGGCGAAGTTGATGAACGAATCGCCGCGCCGCGCAAAGATGCGCCGCGTCTGCAAGTCCCGAAGGGCAGCGTCGGGATCGCGGGCAGGCAAACCGGCATTTATTCGCTCGAATCGCCCGGCGGCTGGCAAATCATCGGACGCGCTAACATCGAACTTTTCACGCCCGAAGCCGCTTCGCCGACCTTTTTGCAAGCCGGCGATACGGTCAGATTTTACAAAGCGGATTTTTAACTTTTCTAAACGAGTTCGATTGTCTCGCCGTATTGCGGAACGCGCGCCGTCCAGCCGAAGCGTTCGCGGATATGCTGCGCCATCGCTTCGGCGGCTTCGGGTTCGCCGTGCGTCGTAAAAACCATCTGCGGCGCGTCGCGCAAATTTTCGAGCCAGCGCAGAACCGCCTTCCAATCGGCGTGCGCGGAAAAGCCGTGAATAACGCGAACGTGACAGCGCACCGGAATCCATTCTTTAAAAATTTTCACTTCCCGTTCGCCGTCCAAAATTCTTCTGCCGAGCGTTCCCGCCGCCTGATAACCGACAAAGATTAAAGTCGCGTCGCGGTTCGGCAAAACGCGCATCGCGTGGTGCAGAACGCGCCCGCCCGACATCATTCCCGACGCGGAAATAATAATTCGCGTTCCCTTTTCATCGTTTAATCGTTTCGATTCGTCGCGGCTCGAAGCGGTTTTCATCGCGCCGGTGCGAAGCGGATGCTGTTTGTGCGCCAGAATCGAGGCGTATTCTTCGTCGTGTTCTTCGGTGAAGCGATTGTAAATTTGCGTCGCCTGTGCCGCCATTGGCGAATCAACGCGCACGGGCAAAACGGGAATGCGTTTTTGTTCTTCGAGTTCACGAATCAGATACAAAATTTCCTGCGTTCGACCGATGGCAAACGCCGGAATCAAAATCGGCTGATTATTTCGGGCGGCTTCGTTGATGACCTGCGACATTTGATCTTCGCTCGATTCGTCGCCGTGCAGACGGTTGCCGTAAGTTGATTCGACCATCACATAATCGGCGGCGGTCGGCGCGGTCGGGTCTTTAATTATCGGCTGATCGTAATGCCCCAAATCGCCCGAAAACAAAAATCTGATCGCATCGCCATTCTCACGCGCTTTTTCTAATTCGACCAAAACGAGACTCGCGCCCAAAATATGACCGGCGACATTAAAACCCGCCTTAATATTTTCGACAATCTCAATTGGCTTGCCGTCGTTCGGCACGGGCGCGAGCAGTTCGAGCGCGGCTTTCGCGTCGCGTTCGTCATAAAGCGGCAGCGCGGGCGCGTGTTTGGTCAAATTTTTGCGGTTGCGGTAATCGGCTTCTTCTTCCTGCAATCTGCCCGAATCGGGAAGTAGAATTTTCAGCAAATCGGCGGTCGCTCTCGAAGTGAAAACTTTTCCGGCAAAACCTAATTTCACTAGGCGCGGCAGATAGCCCGTGTGATCAATATGCGCGTGCGTGATAATTACCGCGTCAATTTCCGACGGATCGAACGGCGGCTCTTGCCAATTTTTTTCGCGCAGTTCCTTCAAGCCTTGAAAAAGCCCGCAGTCAACTAAAACTCGCTTGCCGTTGTGTTCGAGCAGATATTTTGAACCCGTTACCGTTCCGACACCGCCGTAAAATGAAATCGTCGCCATTAAACTTTTCTCCTTTTTTTCGCGCCGGTTCGCTCCGTTAGCCGAATCGCGGATTGTTTATTAACATTATTACCGATGTTGCGACAGATTGAAAAAACCGAAAAAACGCGCCGACCGATCATTTCATTCGTCTTTGGCAAAATTGTGAAATCGAGCGTTTTTTTAATCGTCGCGCTCGCCGCTGCGATTTTGCTAATTGCCTGTCAAAAGCCTTCAAAAATTGATTTGCGAACGCTCGCCCCGAACGACGCGCTCATTTATCTCGAAACCGACGATCTCGCCGCCGCGCTCGATGCTTTGACCGAAAACGCCGCTTTTCAAACGCTCGCCGGCGGCAAAACGGATTTTTCCGCAATGAAAAATATCCAGACAGCAATCGTCGTCAGCGATTTCGGAACTGCCGCCAATGAAGTCGGCGCGGACACGGCGATTTTAAATTTCAAACCGCATTTTGTCGCCGTCGCCGAAACGCGGCTTTGGTCCTGGCAGACGAATTCGCTCGTCGAAAATCAAATTAATAAATTTGCCCGCGAAAAACTCGGCGAGAACACGCGGCTTGAAAAATCCGATAAGTACAACGGGAAATTTTACGTTTGGACGGCGACCGACAACCGTCAAATTTTCGCGCTCGCGCAAGCGAGTTTGCTTTATTTCGGCAACGACGAAAATTTGATTGAAAAGTGCGCGGCGGTGAAAAACGGCGCGGTTGAAAGTTTGGCGGGCAATGAATTTTACGCGAAAAATTACGCGCCGAATAATTTGGCTTCCGGCTATGTTTCGCCCGCCGGAGTCGAAAAAATCGCCGCGCTCGCCGGAATTTTCGCCGCCGCGCAAACGAACGAATCCGACGACGGCAAAAATTTTATCGCCCGCGTTCTGCCGCAGATTTTGCAGAATACAACCGAGCAGGTAATTTGGACGGCGCGAAAAACCGACGCGGGAATCGAAGACGATTTCAAGTTTTTTCTGAAGCCGCCACTCGTCTCGAAAATCAAAGAAAATTTCGTCGCGGCGAATGAAAACCAAGCTGATTTAGCTAAATTTTTGCCCGCCGATTTTTTCTCGGCGACGCGCTATCGTCTTAAAAATCCGCTCGCCGCGTGGCGAAATTCGGTTGCGCTCGTCGCCGAAAATACCGACGCTCTGAGTGCGAAACTGCTCGCGCGATTTTCCGGTTCGATGCTCGAACCTTACGGCATCGCAAATGCGGAACAATTCTTAAATCAAATTAAATCGGAAATTATTGTCGCGCGTTTCGACGAAAACGGCGATCAAAGCGTCGTCGTTGCCCGTGTCGAAAACATTGCCGATTTAAAGAAATCTTTGACCGCCGAAATTAAATTTAACGCGCCGTCCGAAAAGTCGGGCAACGTCGAAATTTTCTTTTCCGAAGATAAAAATTCAGCGGCGGCATTTTTGGAAAATGTTTTGGTTCTGGGTAATGCGGAAGCGGTAAAAAAATGTCTGCAAGCGCGACAGAATACCGAGAGCAAATTGAAAAATCAGCGTTTAGAAAAGTTTATTAATTCAAATTCGCTTGTCGCAACTTTCGGTAAAGATGCAGATTCAGCCGACCGCATCGCGCGCGTTTTAACCGAAAAGGAAAGCGAAAAAATGAATTTGGCAACTTTTTATCTGACCGAAACAAATTTCAGCGAAGCGAAAGTCGAACGCCGGAGCGTTTCCGATTTCGGTTTGATCGGGACGATTTTGAAACAGTTGGCGCAGTAGAGAAATTTTTGCATGATTATTTTCCGACTGACGGTATTTTGTAAATTTTCCGGTTAATTTCGACTGGCAATCTTTTTCTCCTTTTTTTACAGCGGATAGATGACAGTTGATAGTTTGCCGTTGCGCCGTTGTCAACTATCAGCTAACAACTATTCGCTAATTTTAAGGGGAATGTTTTGTGCATTTTTCAATTTCACCGAATTACCGTTTCCCGCGTTTTGATTTTCTGATTTTCGCGCGAAATTTTCCGGCGTTTTCTTCGATCCAGCGTTCGGCTTCCGTGTAAAAGACGAATTTTTTTTCGTTGCGGCGGAATTGCGGCGTGTGGTTGTAATGTCTGCCGTCGCGCTGTTCGGTCGGGTGAAAAATGTGCAGCATTTCGTGAAAAACGACGAATTCGACGACGAACTTTGGCACGATTTTATCGTCGAGCGATTTGCTGACGACAATCGTTTCGTGCGTCGCGTCGTGATGTCCGAGAATGCGAAAAGTTTTTCGCGCCGACCACGTTAAAGTCGTTGGCGGAATTTGATTTTGAAAATATTCCCGGTTGATTTTTGTGAAAATTTCTTCCAAATCATACGTTTCGCCTCGCGCGCCGCTCAAAATTTTGCGTCCTCTAGTGCGTTTGTTTTCCTTTGCCTTCGCCTGAATTTCCTGCTTTTTAATGAATTCCCGATAAATTTCGTTGGCAAGCGGCGAAACTTTTTTCCTAAACAATTTCGCCGTCAAAATAAACGCCAAAGCTCTTTGAACATTGAGCGGCGCGTTTTGGCAAATTTCCGCGAGACGCACGAAAACTTTTCCGTTGCGAATGCGAATCGTGTGATTGATGCCGATATACGGGTAAAATTCGACCGAGATTTCCGGCGTTTTTTGGTCGCGGTTAAGGGTTTGAAAGGCTTCCTCGTAAAACTTTTTAATCGGTGAAGTATCAACAGCAAAAAAATCGTTAATCATAGTTTAACTTAAATTCTTGACAGATCGCGTGTTGAAATGCTATCTGTTTTAATAGCTAGAGAATATCTCTCTCAAGCGATATTCGACAAACTCGCCAGAGGAAAAATGGCTGTCTCCGATGAAAAGCCGACAACCGAAAAAAATTTCTCTGCGCCCGATGCCCGCGGACAGATAATTTTGTCGGCGATCATCAATGAATACCTCGTCACAGGCGAACCCATCGGTTCAAAAATAATCGCTGAAAAATTCGCCAACGCCGCCGGATTAAGCTCGGCGACCATTCGCAACGTGATGAGCGATTTGGAAGATTTCGGACTCGTCGGACAACCGCACACATCCGCAGGTCGCGTTCCGACCGATAAAGGCTATCGTTTTTTTGTTGACAATCTTTTGGGCGTTCTGCGTTTATCTCAGGAAGATTTAAATCTGATAAACAAGGAACTCGGACTCGGCGAAATTGATTCAAACGCCGCGCCCGAACGCCTGATGGAACGCACTTCACAGCTTCTTTCGGCTCTTTCTCAAAACGTCGGCATCGTCGTTTCGCCGAGTCTGGCAAAAGACAAACTTCAGCATATCGAATTTGTCAATTTGTCCGAAAAGCGCATTCTCGTCGTGCTGGTTTCCGCGCCGAATATTGTTCACAACAAAATTATCCGGCTTAACGAAATTTTTTCCAATGAACAATTAACGCGCACTTCAAATTATTTGAACGCGCGGTTCGCCGGGAAAAATTTGTCGGAGATTCGGACGGAAATTTTGCGGCTGATGCACGAAGAAACTTCTTTGTTCGACAAACTTTTGCAGACGGCGATGATTCTTTGCTCGCAGAGCATCGAGGGCGAAGAAACGAATCGCGGCGCGGTTTACGTGGACGGCACTTCAAATATGCTGACCAAACGCGATTTCGCAGACCTCGACCGCCTTCGTGAATTGATCCGCACCATCGAAGAAAAATCGAGGCTCGTACAGATTCTCACCGAATGCATCGAGCGCGATCAAACGATCAAGGGCAGTGTTCAAGTCATCATCGGAAGTGAAAATACGACTTCTTCTTTGCAAAGCTGCACGCTGATCACCGCGCCCTACAAAATCGGCGGCGGCGAAACAACCGGCACTTTAAGCGTTCTCGGTCCGACCAGAATCGAATACGCGCGAATGATTTCGATTGTCAGCTACATCGCCCGCATTCTCGAAAAAATGATGACGAAAGAATTTCCGAATAAAAATTAGACCAATGAATTCCCAAAATACAATTTCCGATTTTGAAGAATTAGACGGCGAAAACACGCTTTCGATTGACGAATTCTTTAAACAGCTCGAAGCCCGCGAAAAAGATTTGGATATTTCACCCGCCACGGTGATCGAAATAGACAAAGTAGATTTTCACGAGCCGACAGATGAATTTTCGGAGAAAACCAAAACCGTAACCAAACCAACGGTCACGCCGCCGGTCGAGATTGAAACTTTTTCGCCAAAGCCGTTCGCTTCAGCCGAAGCCGCGCCGGATCAAAACGAGATTTTGACGCTTCGCGCGGAGGTCTCCAATTTGCAAAATCAGCTTCAGCAAAAGGAAAACGAGCGCGTCGAAATGTTTGAAAACGCGCGGCGACGGCAGAACGATTTTGAAACGTATAAAAAACGCACCGAACGCGAGCGCGGCGAAACTTTTCGCAATCAACTGAGCAATCTGGCGATGCAGATGCTGCCCGTTGTCGATAATCTGAACCGCGCGCTCGATTTATCGAATGCGGCGACGAGCGAAAAAACTCTGGAGTTTCGACAATTTTTTGAAGGCATCGTGCTGGTCAGCCAGCAATTAAACGAAATTTTAGCGGAAATGGGCGTTCACCCGATTCCGGCGGTCGGCGAACTTTTCGATCCGCATCTGCACGAAGCCGTCGCCACCGAAGAAAGCGAGGAATTTCCGCCGCACACGATCATCACAGAGCATTTACGCGGCTATCAAATCGGCGACAAAGTAATTCGCCCGTCAATGGTCAAAGTCTCAAAATCTCTACAGCCGTCAGGCAATTTACCGAATATCAAATCCGTTCTTGAAAAAAATTCGTCCGAATCGAATTAACTTTAAACTAAAAATCAAACCACGAACCCCGCGACGAAAATTTAAAACTTATGAGCAAAGTAATTGGCATTGATTTAGGCACGACAAACTGCTGCGTTTCCGTTCTGGAAGGCGGCGCGGTGCAGATTATTTCAAACAAGGAAGGCGGCAGAACAACGCCGTCAGTCGTCGGTTTTACCGAAAAGGACGAGCGGCTCGTCGGGCAGATTGCCAAACGGCAAGCCGTGACGAATCCGGCAAATACTTTGTATGCCGTCAAGCGTCTGATCGGTCGCAAATTCGATTCGCCGGAAGTCGAAAAAATGCGCGACACCGTTCCGTTCGAGATTGTCGAAGCCCCGAACGGCGACGCGCATATTCGCGTTCTCGACCGCACATACAGCCCGCCGGAAATTTCGGCGATTGTCTTGCAGCGGCTAAAACTCGCGGCGGAAGAATTTTTGGGCGACAAAGTTACCGAAGCGATTATTACCGTTCCGGCTTATTTCGACGATATGCAGCGACAGGCGACGCGCGATGCGGGAAAAATCGCCGGTCTGACCGTCGAACGCATCATCAACGAGCCGACGGCGGCGGCTTTGGCTTACGGTTTTGACAAGCATAAAAGCGAGCGCGTCGTGGTTTACGATCTCGGCGGCGGCACGTTCGATATTTCGATTCTCGAAATCAACGACGGCGTGTTTGAAGTTCTTTCGACTTCGGGCAACACGTTTTTAGGCGGCGAGGATTTCGATCAGCGCATTATCAACTGGCTGATTTCAAATTTCAAAATCGAGAACGGCATTGATTTGAAAAACGACCGGCTCGCGCTCCAGCGTTTGAAGGAAGCGGCGGAACGCGCCAAATGCGAATTATCAACGGTCATCGAAACGACCGTCAATCTACCGTTTATCGCGGCTGACGCGAGCGGTCCGAAACACATCAACACGGTTTTGACGCGCGCGAAATTTGAGGAATTGGTGCGCGATCTGGTTGATATGTCGGTCGAGCCGTGTCAGAAAGCTCTCTGGGACGCAAAACTCGAACCGGGCGATATTGATAAAGTAATTCTTGTCGGCGGACAAACTCGCTCGCCGATTATCGCGCGAACCGTCACCGAAGTTTTCGGCAAAGAACCGTCGGCGGAAATCAATCCCGATGAAGTTGTGGCGATGGGCGCGGCGATTCAGGGCGGCGTTTTGACCGGCGATGTCAAAGATATTGTTCTGCTTGACGTTCTGCCGCTCAGTCTCGGTTTGGATACGCGCGGCGGTTTATTCGTCAAACTTATTGCCAGAAACTCGACGATTCCGCTTAAAAACACGATGACTTTCACGACCGTTTCCGACAACCAATCGTCGGTCGAGATTCATATTTTACAAGGCGAACGCGAGGTTTCGAGCGGCAACCGAAGTCTCGGAAAATTTGAACTCGTCGGCATTCCGCCCGCGCCGCGCGGCGTTCCGCAGATTGATGTTTCGTTCGAGATTGACGCGAACGGCATCGTCAATGTTTCGGCGAAGGACAAAATGACCGGCTTGGAACACGCGATGCAGATTACGCCTTCATCGGGTCTCGCGCCGGACGAAATCGAACAGTTGATTATGGAAGCCGAGACTTCGGTTGAAAAAGACCGCGCGACCAAAGATTTGATTATGCTGCGAAACCGGCTCGATTCTTTAATCAGAAGCACGCGCCGCGCTCTGCACGAATTCGGTTCGTCGGTCGCGCCCGAACAGAAAGAAGCTATCGAAGGCATTCTCGTGCAGGCGGAAGAAGGCTTGGGTTCGGAAAACGCCGGCGAGATCGCGGCGATTTATTCAAACGTCGAATTCGCCGCCAACCAATTAACCGAATCTTTGATGGCAGCCGTTTAATTTAACGAAAAACGAAAAACGAACAGCGAACAGTTAATGATTTTTTAACTGTTCGCTGTTCGTTTTTCGTTCCATTCGACAAATTCGGCGGCGATTTTTCTGGCTTCGATTTCAAAGGGAATTGCGAGATACGCTTCGTGCCGCGCGTCAGCGTCCCATTTTTTCTTTCCGCGCAAATTTTTCCAGTAATTCGTCAGATATTTGTAAAAAAATTTCGCAAAACCTTCTTCTCGATACTGCAAAACGTGCGTGATTTCGTGAGCGACGAGGTTTTCGGGCAATTTCAGAAAATTGTTTTGATTGAGCGTTAAAAGTTTGGACGTGATAAAAATTCTTCTACCGAGGGTGATACCGTGAACGCTGATTGCCGCCGTCAGAAAACTCGAAAATTTACCGACGTAAAGATCAATCATCGGCAACTCAAAATTTTCGTCATTCAAATATTCACGAAAAAAAAGTTCGAGTTTGCGATGCGAATTTTCGGCGAGTTTCATTCCGTCTGATAGATTATTTAATTTCGAGGCAAATTAAAAGATAAAAATCTGCAAACACGAAAAAAGCGATTGGATCAATTTATCAATCCAATCGCTTTTTACTCCAAAAATATTTAGGATTTATTTGTTAATATCCTTGCCCGTATTGCTGATGGCATCGCCGACCGCATCGACCGCGTCGCCGACACCGCGTTTGAATTTGCCCCAGGTTTCCTGTCCTTCGCCGGTCGCATTCTGCGCTTCGCCTTCGGCTTCCAAATCTCTGTCGCCGGTAACTTCGCCGACTTTTTCCTTAACAGTTCCCTTCACCTGTTCCCATTTACCTTCGGCTTCGTCTTTATTTGGTATTGACATAAATTTTCTCCTTTTTTATTAAACTTAGTGCATCAATTCAAAACAAATTTAATGCTTGGTTCGGACAATGCAAATAATAGTCCAAAATCCGAAATCACATTACATTCCTTTATAATTCGGTCCGCCGCCGCCTTCGGGCGTTACCCAGTTGATAATTTGATACGGATCGGCGATGTCACAGGTTTTGCAGTGAACGCAGTTTGAAAAATTAACCTTGATCTCGCGCCTGCCGGTTTTTGAATTTTCTTCCATTTCATAAACCGCCGCCGGACAAAATCTTTGACACGGATTGCCGTATTCTTCGGTGCAGCGCGTCGCGCAAATTTCCGTGTCGAGAATATGCAGATGCGAAGGCTGATCTTCGTTGTGCGAAACCGCGCCGTGATAAACGTCGGTTGCTTTGTCAAAAGTTAATTTATTATCGAATTTTAAATCGGGATAACGCTGCGCGATTCGGTCGCCTTCGTAATCGTATTTTTCGAGTTTTTCCATTCGCTCGTGTCCGGCGACGTGATGCTGAACGGGCATAAATCCCCACGCCAAACCGCCGGAAATGAATTGCAAACCGCCGTTGACCAGAGCCGACCAGCGACCGGATTGAAACGAAGCGTGAAAATTTCTGACCGCGTAAAGCTCGTCGTAAAGCCAGCTTGCAGTTACTTTTTCCTCAAAATGCCGCAGATTTTTTTCCGAAAAATCATTGTGATCGAACGCGCCGATAATCGTTTCCGCCGCGAGCATTCCCGACTTCATCGCCGTGTGAATGCCCTTAATGCGCTGACCGTTCAAAAACGAAGCCGAATCGCCGATAATTAAAACGCCGTCCGCGTAGAGTTTCGGCATCGTGTGCCAGCCGCCCGCGTTGATCGTTTTCGCGCCGTATTTGAGCATTTTGCCGCCTTCTAAAATTTTGGCGATTTCCGGGTGAGTTTTAAATTTCTGAAATTCGGCGTGCGGATCAATCAAAGGGTCAAGGTAGTCGAGTCCCGTAACATAACCGATACTGATGACGTTATTTTTCATTCCGTAAATCCAACCGCCGCCGTAAGTGTGCGAATCGGACGGAAAACCGAGCGTGTGAATGACTTTTCCTTCCTCGAAATTTCCCGCCGGAACTTCCCAGAGTTCTTTTACGCCTAAAGAAAAAACCTGCGCTTCCTTGCCGTCGTTCATATTCAAACGCTGTGAAAGTTGTTTCGTCAAAGAACCGCGCGAGCCTTCGCCGAGAACGGTAACTTTCGCCAAAAGCTCAACGCCCGGCTCAAAATTCCCTTTCGGATGTCCTTCTTTGTCAATTCCCTTATCGCCGGTGCGAACGCCGATCACGCGCTCGTCCGCATCGTAAAGAATTTCCGCGCCGGGAAATTCGGGGAAAATATTAATTCCGGCTTCCTCGCATTTTTCGCCGAGCCATTCGCACATACGACTCAGGGAAATAATATATTTGCCGTGATTTTTGAGCGGCGGCGGCGTAATCGGCGAAGCGAACGCGCGATTTTCCGTCAGATACCAGAAAGCGTCCGATTCGACCGTCGAATCAACCGGACAGCCTTGCTCGATAAAATCCGGCATCAATTCACGAATCGCTCGCGGATCCATCACCGCGCCCGACAAAATATGCGCGCCGACCGCCGCGCCTTTTTCGATAATCGCAATTTCCATCTCGCCGAGCGGTTTGCCTTTTTTTACGCCTTTGGCGACGAGTTCGTCGTGTTCTTTGATTAAATTTTTCAAATGCAGAGCCGCCGCCAGATTCGCCGGTCCCGCGCCGACGAAAACCACGTCCATTTCAAGCTGTTCGCGTTCAATCATAATATTTTCCGTAAAAATGAATGACCATTCATTTTTATAAATATATCAAAACATTGTAGAATTCCCTAGTCGGAAAATCTTGTCGGTTTTTGCTTTCGCCGACGCGCTTTTTATGTCATTTTCCAAACATAGATTCGATTTAGCCGCAAAATGGATTTTTTTTTCGGGCGCGATTTTGATTTTTTTGGCAAGCTGTCGCCAGGAAACGAAAAAATTTCCTTCCGTAAATTCGGAAATGCCTGCTAAAATTCTCTGGGCTTGGGAACGCGCGGAAGATTTGCGATTTGTTGACGCGAAAAAATTCGGAGTCGCGTTTCTGGCGCAGACGCTTTTTCTTGAAAAAAACGATGTAATTTTTCGCCCGCGCCGCCAGCCTTTGCAAGTCGCGCCGAACACTTATTTAATCGCCGTCACTCGCATCGAATCAAACAAAAAAATTTCCGACCAAACGAATTTGTCCGATGAGCAGAAAAAAAAGGTTGTTTCATTCATCAGAAAAACCTTAGAATTGCCAAGCGTCAAAGCCGTGCAGATTGACTTTGACGCGACCGTTTCCGAGCGCGATTTTTATCGCGGCTTAATTTTCGATTTGAAAAAACAGTTGCCGGAAAACACGCCTTTGACGATCACGGCTTTGGCTTCGTGGTGCGCTGGCGATGCGTGGTTTGATGATTTTCCGGTTGACGAAGCCGTGCCGATGATTTTCGAGATGGGCGCGGACGACGATTTTGTTCGCCGGTTTTTAGAGAGCGGTAACGATTGGCGCGAACCGCTGTGTCGCGGCAGTTACGGCATCGCCGTTGACTCGCCGCTGAAAATAAACTTCAATTCCAACCGCCGTTTTTTCTATTTCAAATCTACGGCTTGGACAAAATCCGATTTAGAGAAACTCGATTAATAAAAAATTAAATTTATGAAAAATTTTGTTCGTTTTGCCGCTTCGATTATTCTGGTTGCCGCTTTTTTGTTCAACGGTTTGCCGTCCGTTAAAGCGTGCGGACCTTTTACTGTTGATCCGCTTTTCAGTTTTACGAAACACGGCGAATATCCGCTCGTAAATTTTACGAACGGAAAAGTCGGTGTCGTGCCGAATACTTACGGGCGCATCTCGCTTTTCGTTTTTTACCGGCAACTAAACAACGCGCCGTTCAGCGGAAACGAGCAAAAACAAGTCGTCGAAGCGATTCAGCATCGCATCGGAAATTACGTCGCGGACACAGCCGACGCGCAAGCCGACAACACGGAAAATCAACAAGCGGAAATTCCCGATTTTTATGCGAAATGGACAGCCGCCAGAGCGAAAATCCTGGCTGATAAATCGAATGTTTCGACCGAAAAAAGAACGCCCGACGCATATAATTATTATGAAAATTGTTTAGGCGACGCATTCAACACGGCGGCGAAAACCCTGGAAGACCGCGCGGCGAAATACGGCGTGAACGACAATACGAAAGAATGGCTGAACGGTCAGGACGCGGTTTTTTCCAACTGCGGCGGCGAAGGGAAAATCCCCGAAGCCGCGCCGCAAAATTCTCCCGAATGGCTCGCCAAAGATCGTCAATATCAAATCGCCGCCGCGCTTTTTTACACGGCGAAAATGCCCGAAGCGAGAAGCGAGTTTGAAAAAATCGCCGCCGACGCGAATTCGGTTTGGAATAAAACGGCGAAGTTCCTCGTCGCCAGAACATTTATTCGACAGGCGAGCTTTATCGAAGCGGCGGACGGCGCGGCAAACGAAACGGAACGAATCGCGCAGGAAGCCAAAATCCGCGCCGAAAAATCCGCGCTTTTGCAGAAAGCCGCCGCGCAGTTGCGCGACGTGCAAGCCGACGCTTCGATGAGTGAATTTCACGAATCGGCGCATAAACTTCTCGACCTCGTGAAATTTAGAATGGACGCGGCGGGCAGACAAAAAGAACTCGACAAAATTCTTGCCGCGCCGACGGAAAACACGAACATTTATAATGATTTAACCGATTTCGTCTCGCTGCTAGACAAGCCCGAAGCGGAAGCGCACGAAAAAGGAATCCAAGTGGACGAACAGGAAGCGAAAGCCGCCGGAAAAGAATCCGATTACGATTACAAATTGAAACTGCGCGATTTGCCGCAAAACGTCCGCGAAGGCGATTTGACCGATTGGCTTTTCACATATCAATCCGTTGACGGCTTCGCTCACGCTTACGATAAATGGAAGGAAACGCGCCAACAAAGTTGGTTCGTCAACGCCATTTCACACGCCGGTAAAACCGCCGCGCAAAAGTCTGAGCTTTTAAGCGAAGCGGCGAAAACCCCGAAAAATTCCGCCGGTTATGCGACGGTTCGCTATCATCAAATTCGCCTTCTGCTCGGCGACGACAAACGCGCCGAAGCGAAAAAATTGCTCGACGAAACAATGGCGGATAATTTTCAAAATTATCCCGTTTCGACACAGAATAAATTTCTCGCGCAGCGAATGATTTTGGCAGAAAATCTTTCGGAGTTTCTGAAATTCGCCCAGCGCAAAGCCGCGACTTTTGTTTGGAGCGACGACGGAAATGAAGGCGGCGACGATTTGAAAGACGATAAAGATTTACAGCCCTGGGCAAACCGCCAGATGTTCGACGAAGATTCGGTCGCGTTTTTTAATGAAAAAATGCCTTTGTCAATTTTGCGCGAAGCCGCGATGAGCGAACAGTTGCCCGATTATCTGAAAAAGTTTTTGGTGACGGCGGTTTGGACACGCGCCGTTCTGCTCGGAAACGAACAAGTCGCGCATGAATTCGCGCCGCTCGTTTCACGTTACGCCAAAGAATACGCGCCTTTGATGACGAATTATACGAACGCCGCGAATCCGGCAGACCGCGAAGCCGCCGCGCTGTTGGTGATTTTAAATAACCCGGTAATTCAGCCATATGTTCCGGTCGGCTACGGGCGCGAAAATTCGCCCGCCAATTCGATTGACAGCATTCGCGGCAATTGGTGGTGCGCCCAAAGCGAATCGGAAAAAACCGATAGCCGTTACGATCATTACGGATTCGTTTATCCCGAAGTCTATCCGAATTTTTTGACGGCGGAACAGACGGCGACGGCGGCGCGTGAGCAAAAGCAAATGCAGGCGACCGGCAACTCGGCGACTTATTTATCGCGCCGCGCCGTCGAATTCGCCAAACGCAATCCGACACAGCCAAACACGCCGGAAATTTTGCATTTAGCGGTTCGCTCGACGCGCTACGGCTGCACCGATAAGCAAACTTTGCAGTATTCAAAAGCGGCGTTCGATATTTTGCACAAACAATATCCGAAATCGCCCTGGACGGCGAAAACGCCGTATTATTTTGGCGACAGAAATAATAATTAAAATTTGTGAAAGAATTTAACCCGAAATTTAATTTTTTGGTAAAGCGTTTTCGTCAAGGATTTCCGGCGCGAGAAGTTTGTTTTTGTAATTTTCGGGCATTTTTCTGATCTTTTTATTATTGTCGGTGACGATGTGCAGAGTTTCGCCTTCGGCAAGAAGCGTTTCGTCGGAAGCACGGTAAATCTCGTAAACGAATCGCAGGGAACGACTGCGAATTTCTTCGACTTTGGTGCGGACGGTCAATAAATCTTCGTAAAAGGCGGGCGATTTATAGCGGCAGTAACTTTCGGCGACGACCATCAGCGCGTTGCCTTTTTCTTCCATTTCTTTGTAGGAAAAACCGCGGGCGCGGCAAAATTCGCTGCGCCCGACTTCAAACCAAATCAGATAATTTGAATTATGAACAATTCCCATCTGATCGGTTTCCGCATAACGAACGCGAATTTCGGTTTCGTGCCAAGTCATATTTTTAATGCTAAATGCTAAACGGTTAATGGTTAATGGATTAAAAAATTAACCATTAACCATTAACCGTTTAGCATTAATTTTTGGCTGGGAGACAGGGATTCGAACCCCGATAGGCAGATCCAGAGACTGCAGTCCTACCATTAGACGATCTCCCAACAAAGCCAAAATCTAATTTATTGATTGAAATTCGCAATGTCAAACGATGCGGTGTTTTCGCCAAACTTGCTTTGGCGGAAATTGAACTGCAAAATAGATTTTTATGTCAGCAATCGAAAAAGACATTATCAATAATCGCCACGCTTTTTTTGAATATCACATCGAGGATAAATACGAAGCGGGCATCGCTTTGCTCGGCACGGAAGTCAAAAGCGTGATGCTCGGGCGGATTCAGTTAAAAGAATCTTACGTCGGGGTCAAGGACGGCGAAGTCTGGCTTTTGAACGCGCATATTTCGCATTATTCGCACGGCAACATCAACAATCACGATGTATTACGAAGCCGT
>CAXTMQ010000033.1:0-6148 GCA_964245305.1 uncultured Pyrinomonadaceae bacterium | reverse complement strand
GAAACGACACAGAAAGGAATGACTCTCGTGGTGACTCGTGTTTATTGGAAAAACGGGCGCATCAAATTTGAAATCGGCGTGGCGAAGGGCAAAAAACTTTACGACAAGCGCGAGGATTTAAAGTCGAAAACCATCGAGCGCGAAACCAAAGCGCAGTTGAAAGATAATCCGGGTTGAAACGCGCATTCAGTTAAGTTATAGTCGAAAAACGATTTTTGACCGATAATTGACATAAAATTTAAATAGAAAATAAAAGAGGAAAACGAATGAAGGCGCAGGCTATTACGGAAAATTTTCAGGAAGCGAACGCGGAAGCGTTGGCGGTCGCCGTTTATAAAGACGAAAAAACGACCGGCGGCATTTTGCAGGATTTGGACACGCTAACCGGCGGACTCGTCGCGTCGGTGATGAAAAGCGAGGAATTCAAAGGCGAAGCGGGCGAAACCGTTTATCTGCGCTTTGAAGCGAGCGGAAAAAACAAGGCAAATCGCCTTCTGCTCGTCGGTGTCGGCGACAAAACAGATTATCAACTGCCCGACGCGGCGATTTTGGCGGGAACGGCGGCAAGATTTTTTTCAAAACACAACGTCAAAAATTTCGCGCTCGCGCCGCGTGTCGAAGGCGACGCTTCGGACATTGCCGCGCAAGCCGCGCAGGGTTTGACGACGAGCCAGTTTGAACTCGACAAATACAAAACCAAAGAAAAGAAAAATCATAAAATCGAAACTTTTTCGCTTTTCGTCGAAGGCGCGAAAGCCAAAGACATCAAAGACGGTTTGGAGCGCGGCGAAATCGTCGGCGATTCGATGAATTTTTCGCGTGATCTGGCGAACGAGCCGCCGAATATTCTGCACCCGACCGAAATGGCGAAACGCGCGCAGCAGATGGCGAAGGAATGCGGCTTGAAATGTGAAATTCTCGACGAAGCGAAAATGGAAAAGCTCGGAATGGGTTCGCTTCTCAGCGTTTCGAGCGGCTCATCACAGCCTGCAAAATTGATCGTTTTGAAATACGAGCCGAAAAAATCAACGGGCAAAAAAGGCGAACTGCTCGCGCTCGTCGGCAAAGGCATCACGTTCGACACGGGCGGAATCTCGCTGAAAGCCGGTGAAGGAATGGAAGCGATGAAATATGATATGTCGGGCGGCGCGACGGTTCTCGGCGCGATGCGGGCAATCGGACTTCTGCAGCCGACAGTTCCCGTTCTCGGCATCGTCGCGGCGGTCGAAAATATGCCCGACGGCAAGGCGACGCGCCCGTCCGACGTGGTAACGGCGATGAACGGCAAGACGATTGAAATTTTAAATACCGATGCCGAAGGACGTTTGATTTTGGCGGACGCGGTGGCTTACGCCGAAAAACAAGGGGCGACGAAAATCGTTGATATGGCGACTTTGACCGGCGCGGTGATTATCGCGCTCGGCGATTTAAACACGGCGGTTCTCGGCAACGATCAGGAATTGGTTGACGACATTATCAGTTGCGGCAAAGAAACGGGCGAGAATTTCTGGCAGCTGCCAATCGGCAAAGATTACAGCAAGATGATCAAATCCGACATCGCCGATTTGAAAAATATCACCGGCGGGCGCAAAGCCGGAACGATCATCGGGGCGGTGTTTATTCAGGAATTCGTCAAAGACGCGAAATGGGCGCATCTCGACATCGCCGGAACGGCTTGGGCGGACAACGTGCGACCGCACAGCGCGAAAGGTCCGACGGCGGTCGCCGTTCGCACTTTGCTGAAATTAGTCGAAAAATCGCAGTAACTTAAATTATTTTCGAGACGATTCGGAGTTCGGGGTTTGAAACGCAAAAATTTTACAAACGCCGGACTCTGAAAAATTTTAAAAGGAAATAATTGACAATTCCCCATAAAATCTACTATAATCAACCATCCCGTTTTGCTTTAGTATGAACCGCAGTTTGTTTAATTTGCTCGCAGTTTCGGCAATTTTGATTTTTATAACGACTGCCTGTTTTTACACTTCGAGCAGAGAAACGCAAAAAAATTCCGCGCCGGCAAATCAAGCGAACGCGACGGAAAACAGCGAGCCGAAAAAATCGTTTTCGACCAACCGGCAGGACAAAGGCGATTTTACAATCGAGCATATCGCGGTCAACAATCCGCGTTACGTTGAAATTGATAAACAGGTCAAAGACGAAAAACTGCTCGAAAAAGCGGCTGATAAATTAAACCGCTCTTTAAAACTTCCGTATGACATCAATCTGCGGACGAAGGATTGCGGCGAGGTCAACGCTTTTTACAATTCGGACGATCATTCGGTAACGGTTTGTTACGAATTAATGGAGCATTTTTACAAAGTTTTTCGCAGCGGCGGATTCGACGAGCAGAATGCTTATGACAAAATGTTCGATGCCGTCAGATTCGCGTTTTTGCACGAAATCGGACACGCTTTGATTGACACATACGATTTGCCGATTACCGGCAGCGAAGAAGACGCGGCTGACCGCTGCTCTTCGTTTATCAATTTGACCGAACTCGGCGAAGACGGCATCAACGCGGTATTTGCCGCCGCCGACGCTTTCAATATCGAATCGAGAAACGGTTCTTCAAATAAATCTAATCTGGCTGATGAACATCTTCTTCAGGAGCAGAGATTTTACAATTCGCTGTGTATGATTTACGGCTCGAACCGGACAAAATACGCTTATATCGTCGAAGACAAATATCTTCCGAGCGAGCGAGCGCAGAAATGCCCGCAGGAATACGAGCGAATGGCGCAAAGCTGGAGCATTCTGCTCGCGCCATGGCGCAAAGATTAAAAATTCAAAGAGGAAAATTTTATGAAAAAATTGTGGCGTGATTTTATCTTCGGCAAAAACGCGAAAGTGTCGGCGATTTTTGCGATTGGAATTTTTCTGCTCGTCGGTTTGGGATGTTTCGGCGGCAAATCGAGCGGTTCAAAGCCGATTCCGGCTGAATACGTCGGCGCGTGGACGGGAACCGACGGCTCGACCATTACGATTCGCGGCGACGGCAAAGGCGATTACAAATCCGGCGGAACTTCGGTTGACGGCGGAACGGTCGAGATTGACGACGCGAAAAAAGAATTGAGTATTACGTTTTTCAACATCGGTCCGACGAAGAAAATTGACAGCCCGCCGAGCGGCGATCAAATGACGCTCGACGGCATAGTTTACAAACGCAACGGCGGCTCAACAACTTCTATTCAAACTGAAAAAACGACGACCGGCACACCGGAATCGAAAAAATCTTTGACGACCGACGGCGCGATTTCGACCGGCGACGCGCCTTCTGACAGCGAAGTCGAAACTTTGGTAAAAGCGACGTTGGCTGATTTTACGGAAGGAGTCGAAAACGAAGATTTTATAACTTTATACACCAACTCCTCGAAAGATTTTCAAGCCTCTTATACCGCGCCGCAGATAAAAAATTCTTTCACGACATTCATCGCGCAGAAAGATAAAGTTATTCCGATCCTGAATAGTGCCGATGATACTTCCGCGAAATTCACGGAACCGCCGCGCGTACGAATGGAAAAAGGTTATAAAATACTAGTCGCCGAGGGCGAATTTCCGACCAGACCGAACACGATTAAATTCAAGACCGAATATGAGTTTGAAAAAGGAAAATGGAAACTTTTGACGTTCAATGTTCGATTATAAAAATTATTTCCCGAAGAATCGCTGAAGACGTTGCGACGAAATTTGAATTGAAATCTATGACCAAAAATAGATTTAAAGTTGCCGGGAATTTTAGTTGACAATACGCGGTAAAATGTTGCGGCGCGTCGTTGAAATTTGCTCGCGTCGCAAAAGTTTTAACTTTTAACTTTCAAATACACGAAAATACACAAAAGGAAAAAGAAACAATGAAAAAATTAACTATTGGAAAAAACACATTGTCGGCAATTTCGGCGATCTTGGCGTTAATCATTATCGGCATTGCCTGCGGCGGCGAAAAACCGGACAAGCCGCCGACCGATGCCGAAGCGCAGGCGTTGGTTAAAGATACGATGTCGCAATTTGCCGACGCGGTTGACAAAGGAGATTTCGCGGCTTTCAAGGCGAATACGGCGAAGGAATTCCAATCGCAATACACCGACGAGCAGTTAAAAACTTCGTTCAAGTCGTTCACCGATCAGAAAGAAGATGTTGTGCCGATTCTGCGCGACGCGGCGAAAAAGAATATCGTTTTCTCGCCCGCGCAGTCGGTCAAAGATGAAAACGGCTACAGCGTTTTGGTCGCCAACGGAACGATTGATTCGGATCCGCAGCCGATTCAGGTCAACAACGAATACGTTTATCAGGGCGGCAAATGGAAATTGCTGAAAGTGGGCGTTCAGCTTAAATAAAAGGCGTTATAATCGGAACTGAAAAGCAAAGGCGATGACGGGTCGCCTTTGCTTTTCTTTTTATTGAAAGTTAAACTTTCTAAATTCTGCTGTGAAAAATTTATAACCCGATGAAAATACACGAATATCAAGGAAAGGAACTTTTAAGAAAATATAACGTCCCGACACCGCGCGGAATTGTGGCGAAAACGCCGGAAGAAGCCGAAAGCGCGGCGCGGGAATTAGGTACTGATGTCGTCGTCGTCAAAGCGCAAATTCACGCGGGCGGACGCGGCAAAGGCGGCGGTGTCAAGCTCGCCAAATCGCCGGAAGCAGCGAAACAGATCGCGTCTGAAATGCTCGGAATGATGCTCGTTACGCATCAAACCGGCACCGAAGGACGCGAGGTGAAAACGCTTTTGATCGAAGAAGGTTTGCCGATTGACAAGGAATTTTATCTCGCCATCACGCTCGACCGCGTGACGGGCAGAAACGTCTTTATGGCTTCCGAAGCCGGCGGAATGGACATCGAAAAAGTTGCCGAAGAAACGCCTGAATTAATTTTGAAAGAGGAAATTGACCCGTCGGTCGGACTGCGCGCGTTTCAGGCGAGAAATCTCGCATTCGGTCTCGGACTTCCCGGCGAATTGGTCAATCAGGCGGCGAAATTTATGCTCGCGCTTTATGAAGCGTATGACAAAATGGATGCTTCGCTTTTGGAAATCAACCCGTTTCTGCTGACTAAAGACAACCGTTTAATCGCGCTCGACGCGAAGGTTAATTTCGACGACAACGCGCTGTATCGTCATAAAGATTATGCGGAAATGCGCGACCTCGGCGAAGAAGAACCGCTCGAAATCGAAGCCTCGAAATACGATTTGAATTACATCAAGCTCGACGGCAACATCGGTTGTATGGTCAACGGCGCGGGCTTGGCGATGGCGACGATGGACATCATCAAACTCGCGGGCGGCGAACCGGCAAACTTTTTGGATGTCGGCGGCGGCGCGTCGCAGGAACGGGTCGAACAGGCATTTAAGATTTTATTGGCAGATGACAACGTGAAAGCCGTTTTGATCAACATCTTCGGCGGCATCGTCCGCTGTGATATGGTGGCGAACGGCGTGGTTGCAGCCGCAAAAAATCTCGGCGTTTCGATCCCGATTGTCGCCCGACTCGAAGGCACGAACGTCGAGGAAGGCAAGCGCGTTCTGCGCGAATCGGACATCGGCATCATTTCCGCCGACGGAATGAACGACGCGGCGGAAAAAGTCGTCTCGGCGGCGAACGCGACTTATTAGTTTGCAAAATCGAAAACAGCGGCGTGATAGTTTACCGATTAATTATCACGCCGAATTGAATTTTTATGCTGATAGTTGAAGGTATTTACGACGGAAAGAATTTTGTCGCCCTGGAAAAATTTCCGAAAGAGAGACGATTCAAAGTGATGATTACTTTCGTTGAAGAGTTAGACGAAACCGAAGAATTGCGCGATTTTTCGGCAAATAACGATTCGTTCGAGTTTTGGAACGATTCGCGTGAAGACATCTATCAAGATTTCTTAAGCGAAAAACAGCAATGAAAACCGGCGACATTGTTCTTCTGCCATTTCCCTTCGCGGAACTCACCAATACAAAAGTCAGACCAGTCGTCGTCGTTTGCGAAACACGGGATAAATACAAAGATTTGGTTGTTTGCGCGATTAGTTCGGTTGTTCCGACAAATCTAAGCGTGAACGAAATTTTATTGCAGACTGACAAAAACAATAATCTTCGCGCCGTTTCAACAATAAAAGTTGACCGAATTTTCACCGCCAAACAGCAGGACGTAAT
>CAXTMQ010000032.1:0-25355 GCA_964245305.1 uncultured Pyrinomonadaceae bacterium | reverse complement strand
TCCTTGACTTCGACGATTTCCGGTTCAATTTTATTCATAATCGAAATTCTTATTTTTTAAAAATTATTCGCACGTTTTGCGCGTCTGACTTTCGCTGTCGTGATGTTTTACGTTTGCCGCTTTGCCGTTGTTTAATTTTTTCAGCGCGAGGCTTGCCGCCATCATTTCGGCTGCTTTGATCGAAGTCCCCGTGCCGCGCACCGCGCCCGTTTCCCAAACGGCTTCAACCAAAAACTGTCGTTCGTGCGGCGGACCGTCAACTTGAATAACCGAGTAAGTCGGCGCGGGATGTTTCGTCGCCTGCAAAGTTTCCTGCAAAAGCGTTTTGTAATCGAGCGAGCTTTTCGGCGTTGCCGTTCGCAGTTGTTCGGCGTAAAGACGCGCGACGAACGCCCGCGCCGGAACATAGCCGCTGTCGAAAAAAACCGCGCCGATGACTGCTTCGAGCGTGTCGGCGAGCAGCGCGGATTTGCGTCTGCCGCCGGTTTTTTCCTCGCCGCGCCCGACGCGCATATATTCGCCGAGACAAATCGTTTTGGAAACTTTGGCGAGCGTTGTCGCGCTGACGAGACGGTGCTTCATCAACGTCAAATCGCCTTCGCTCGCGTTCGGATGCAAGTTGTAAAGCTGTTCGGCGATGGTTAGACCGAGAACCGAATCGCCGACGAATTCGAGCGATTCGTTTTGCAGATTGCGCGCTTCCGCGTCTTCGCCGAGATTAACCTGCTCGAAAGCCCACGACCGATGCGTCACGGCGCGTTCGAGCAAAGCTATATTTTGAAATTTATAGCCGATCAATTGTTCGAGATTAGCGAGATTTTTCGACATAGAAACGACACTAATATTAAGCGGATTGCGAAAAAAAGGAAAGCCGGACGCGACAAAATAATCTGCGTCCGGCTTTTCCTGAAAACCATTTTTAATCGAATGAACTAGCGCGTCCCTTTCTTTTTCGGAGCGGTCGCGTCGGTCGAACTCACCGGCTTTTTCGCCGGAGTCGTCGGCGTTGTCGTCGGCTTCGTCGCCGGAGTCGTTGCCGGTTTGGTTGTATCGGTCGCCGGCTTGGTCGTGTCCATTGCCGGCGGCGTTGTCGTATTCGTCGTCGGTGTCGTCTCGGTCGGAGTCGGCTCAACCGCTACCGGCGTAATCGCCGTCGTCGGATCGGGCAGCGGCTTGGTCTGAACGGTTGCCACAAATTGATCAATGCCACTTGTGTTATTGTCAAAACGGAAGGCATATAAATCTTTCAGTTTGCTATACAAAGCATTTACATAATCCGGTTTGGAATCTTTATTATCCTTGGCAATTTTATAGGCTCTCGCATAAGCGTCAATCGCACGGTCGGCGTAACCTTTCTGCATTCCGACCATTGCCAATGTTTCTTCGGTGTCTTTGTTGCCGTTAGCTTTCAATTTTTCTTGACGTTCTTTATCAATTCTAATCGCTTCATCTAAATACCACGCACCAATGGTTTGATAAACAAACGGATTTTTTTGAGCAAATGAATTATATTGAGTGGCTTTATACAAATAAGGCAACGCTTCTTTCTTCTTCGCCGGATTGTCCTTGCCCTGACGATAGTAAGTGATATAACCGATATTGTAATTTAATGCGCCGAGAGCATTAGCTTTCCCGTCGGGGAAATCTTTAGTTTTGTATGAATACTGCAAAACTCCGTAATTTCCGGTTGCAGACGGTGAATTAGCTTCGAGTTTCTGAATCGCCTGTTTCGCGTAGCTGATCGTTTGGTCATTGTATGTATCAACCGGCGTTGCGGCGGTCGCTTGATCCAATCCGGCAGAGCCGAGAACGATAAGCACATCGGTTTGGAATTTATCATTCAAAGCGACGATTTCTTTACCGGCGGCATAAGTTGCAACCGGATCAGCAACTTTATTCGTGCCTGTAACAGCGGTATTAAAACGACCTAAAAGCGCATCTGTATCATTCTGTTTTGTTATCTTGGCAACGGTGTCTTTCATTCCGGGAAGATACTTGTTCAAATAATCAACTATTTGTTTGCTTTCCGGGCAAGCACCGTATTTTTGAACGTAATCGTCACCGGCTTTGATAGCGGTTTTTGTCTGGTCAAGAGTTGCATTCTTCGGAATGTTCTCGGTAAATGTTTTATACAAAGCCTGTTGCGCTTCGATTTCCTTACAAACATCGGCGGCGGGCGCGTCCTGGGCAAACGCATTTATTCCGGCGACGGCAATACAGCCAGCCATTAAAACTCCCGCTCCTAATTTCTTAAAAATGGTTTTCATAAATCTTCCTCCAAGAGTTTGTGTGTAAAACTTTTTGCAAAATCCGCAACTAACGAATGTGTTCCGCGTTTTGCGAAACTCTGATGAATCGCTAAAAAAATTGGTTGCAAGATTTTCAAAATCTCGCCGCCGGATTTTATATTTCGATTCGCTCGTTTAAAAGTTTCGGAAAAGTAAATAATCGCGTGATTTTCGCATTCGTGTCAAGCGAAAATCACGCGATTATTCGAGTTATAGCCGGTTGGAAATTTTATTTAATTATTCGGAGCAAAGCGCGGGCGCGTCGTTTCGCCCGGTTTTTTCACTTTGATGACGGTCGTCGGAAACAAAGGCTCGGAACTACCGGTTTTTTTAATCAAAGATTTCGGCGCGACGGGAGTGTTCACCTGTTGGTTTTTGACGACGCTCGTAGCCTCGTTGTCTTCCGATTCTTCGCCTTCGGCAACGTCAATTTTTGCCGAAGTCTTGGCGTTGACCTTCATCTGCGGTCGCAGATCGAGCGGCAGATTAGCGAGATTATTGTCGCCGCGCGGCGTAACGCGATTTTGGAGTGCCGAGTAAATATTCGCCGCGATGCCCGCTGCGTATTTGCCGCGTTCGCCCTGACCGCGCGTGATGACGATGATGGCGAGTTTCGGATTTTCAATCGGCGCGACCGATGCGAAAAGTCCGACCCAACTGCCTTGTCCGATGCACGAGCCGGTTTTCCCCGCCACCGCCAGAGCCGGATTCATTCCGCGACGGGCTGTGCCGTAGCTCGCCGCGCCGACCATTCCGGGAATCACGTTGCGAAAATTATTGTTCGGCAAATCTAATTGATAACGCATCGCGCCGCGAAAATTCGCCTTTTCGATTTTCGTGCGCGGAATCTGCGGCACGACGATTTTGCCGCCATTGGAAATCGCCGAAACTAAAACGCCGAGCTGGAGCGGCGTAACTTCAAAATCGTCGCCGTGCGAATAAATTCTGGCGTTGTTGTTGCCGTTCGGAATGCGACCGCCGGTTTCATTCGGCGCGTTGATGCCGGTCGGCTGTCCGAGTCCGAGCATTTTCGCGTAAGCCGTCATTTTTTCGCCGCCGAGACCCGAACCGACCGTTTGAAAATAACTGTTGTTTGAAAAAGCGAGCGCGTCGTCCAAATTCATCGGAAACCGGCGGTTGTTAATATTGCCGGTTTCGTTGATGACTTTTTCGTTGATTCCGGCGACCGCCGTCACGAGTTTAATGGTCGAACACGGCTTAAAGCTGTGGCGAATCGCCCAATCCTGATTGACGATTGAAAGAACTTTGCCGGTTTGCGGCTCCATCACTAGAATCGTTCCGGCGTGGTTGCCGAGCGCGGTCAAGGCGGCGGCGCGAACTTCCAAATCTTCGCCTTCGATATTGTCTTTGCTGATATTTTCGACGGTTTCGGTGCGAAGCCCGCGTTCAAAGGCGAGCCGACGCGCGGCGGCTTCGCGGGCGAGCTGTTCGCGGCGACGCTGTTCGGCGAGCGCGGCTTGGCGGCGTTCCTCTTGTTCGGCGCGTCGGCGGGCTTCTTCTTCGGCGCGGCGTTGCTTTTCAGCCGCCGACGGTTTTTTTGAATCTTCTTTTTTCGATTTGACTGATTTATCTTTTAAATCTTCTTTCTTCGATTTCGCCGAATCTTTTTTCGATTTTGAATCGTCCTTTTTCGACTTCGCCGATTTGTCTCTCGAATCTTCTTTCTTCGATTTGGCTGATTTGTCTTTCGAGTTGTCGGATTTTGATTTGGCTGATTTGTCCGGTTTCGATAAAGTCTGCTTGGTTTGCTTTTTCGCGTCCGCCGCAGATTTTTTCTGGCTGGCGGAAATTTTTTTCGTCTGCGCAGATGTATTCGCGGCGGTTAAAGCGAAAAGCAGAATAAGAGCAATTGAAAATTTCGGAAGATACCTTTTAAAAGAAAAAAACATCTGAACACCTCTCTAAAAGATTTGAAATCGAAGGAGAAAATTTTTGAAACAAAAGCGAAAATCGAAGTCGGCAAAAAGCGCGTCAATTTTTTACTCAATCGTTTTTACAGATTATTTTGTCGGATTTTCGGAGAGTCGGAAAAATTTGTCCGGGCAGCAAATTTTGCCGTAAAATTTGTTGCTTCAAAAACAAATAAAAATATAACATTCAAAATTGCCAATCGGCAAGAATAAAAAACGGCTAAATTGATTTTTCAAAAAAAACGATGAATTTCTTTTATACATTTCGCGGCAGACTGCTTTTGATTTTGGCGTTTTTGTTAATCGCTACGCTCGGTTTGCAGTATTATCTGAATCTCAAAACGCAGGAAGACAACACGAAACAGCGCAAGCGGCAGGAACGCGCGCTGGTCGCCGGCATCGCGCTCGGCTTTAACGGAATGCAGTCCGACGACCGCTTAAAGGATTTCGTCAGGAGCGAAGGTCAGCCGTATTTTAACGAGCGCATCACGCAGCGCATCAAAGACATTATTATCATCAACAACAAATGGCAGGTCGAAGACAGTCTCAGCCCCGAATATCTGCCGACGGCGGCGGAAAACGGCGGAAAAAAATACGTTAATCTGCTCGACATTAAAAATCTGCCGCCGCTCGTCGAAGCGAACCGGCTCGGCGCAGACCGCGACGAATTTCCGAACGCTGACCCGAACGTCAACGCCGATCTGGACGGCGAGGCGCACGCGATTCCGATTGAAACCAATCGCGGACGCTGGTATGTGATGGTGATTTTGAAAACCGATCAGGACGTGGACGCGCTCAAAGCCGCGCAGCCTTTGATTTACACTTTGGGCATTTTGCTGGTTTCGACTTTGATCACGATTTTTCTCGTCTGGCGTTTTACGCGCCCGATTGCGAATCTGTCAAAGGCGGCGCAGAGCGTCGCTGCCGGAGATTTGAGCTTTCGCGTGAAAGACGCGGAGAAACGCACTGACGAAATCGGACAGCTCGCCGCGCAGTTTAATCAAATGACCGCCGAGCTTGAAAAATCGCGCCAACTCGAAGCGCAACTGCGCGAGGCTGAAAAGTCGGCGGTCGTCGGTCGGCTCGGTTCGGCAATCGCGCACGAAATCCGCAATCCTTTGAATTACATCAATCTGACGCTCGATCACTTGCGCGCCAAATTCGCTCCAATTGATGAGGACAAACGCGAATTGTTTGAAAAACTGACCGCGCAGTTAAAACAGGAAGTCGCCCGCATCAACAATCAAATCTCCGACTTTTTAAATTATTCACGCCCCGCGAAAGCAAATTTGCAGCCGATTGACACGCGCAAAGTTATCAAAGATTCCTTGCACATCGTCGAACCGCAAGCCGCCGAATGCAACATCAAAATCAGCGTCGTCGAACACGAAGACGTGCCGAAGATTTCGGGCGACGCGGAATTTCTGCGCTCGGTTTTCAACAATCTTTTCATCAATGCCGTCCATTCGATGGAAAAAAACGGCGGCAACCTAAACGTCAAAATTTCGCCCGACGAAAACTTCGTCCGCATCGAAATCAGCGACACGGGCAACGGAATTTCCGAAGCGAATTTAGCAAAAATTTTCGAGCCGTATTTTTCGACCAAAGAAACGGGAACGGGTTTAGGCTTGGCAATCGTGCAAAAAATCGTCGAGCAGCACAACGGAACAATCGATGTCGCATCAAAGGAAAATGAAGGAACGAAATTTACTTTGAAGTTCCCGAAAGGGTAAGAATAATCGTTATGAAAATCTTTAAACTTTTAATTCTCGTTTTAGTTTTAACTGTCTTTTTTACAATTTCAACAAATGCTCAGCCTGATAAGAAATCTGATGTTGCATTAGGCAAAATTGCTTCAGTTGATCCAAAGGCTTTTGAGGATGCAAAGACTGGAATTAAGGATTTGATAAATGCAAACGCTCAACTTGATGCGGAATTCAAACCGCAAATTGATGAGTTTAGGGCATTAAATTTTGAACTTCAAAAACTTCAAACGGAAATCGAGGACTATCAAAAAGCCTTAAACAAAAGAAAAGAAGTCCCTATTGCGAATTACAAGCCAATTATCGCAGAAGCTACGGCTAAATTTGATGAATATCAAAAGTTATCGTCAGAATTTAAGAATAAACAGAGTATTTATAAATTGCTTGTGGACAAACGCGAATCTGAACTCATCACGCCAATCAAAATTAAAATCGGCGACTCGCTCAAACGATTTGCTAAAGAAAGGGATTACAAAATGATTTTAGACGGTTCACAGAATGATTCGGCGGAAATTATCGAAGGCGAAGTGATTGATGTAACAGATGAATTTATAAAGTTTTACAATGATTCGTCTGACAAAGAAAAATCGCGGTAATATAATTGATTTATGGCAAGAAAAAGTATCTTGGTGGTTGACGATGAAAAATCTCAGCGCGAGATTTTGGAGATGATTTTGGCGGGCGAAGGTTATGACGTAACGACGGCGAGTTCGGGCGAAGCGGCGATGAAGTTTGTCGCCGACCGGCATTTTGATCTTGTTTTGACCGATTTGAAAATGACCGGAATGAGCGGGCTTGATCTTTTGAAGGAATTAACCGATTTCGACAAATCAATCATCGTCATTTTGCTGACGGCGCACGGCACGGTTGATTCGGCGGTTGACGCGCTGCGTTTGGGCGCGTTCGATTATCTGCAAAAGCCTTACGACCGCGAAAAACTTCTGGAGACGATTTCGCGCGCGCTCAATAAATTAAAAACGCTCGACGCGGAAATTATTTCTTCTTCGCCGGAGATGGACAAGGTGAAAAAGCTGATTTTGAAAATCGCCAATTCCAATTCGACCGTTTTGATTCGCGGCGAATCGGGAACGGGCAAGGAATTAATCGCGCGTTCGATTCACAACAATTCACCGCGCACCGACGAAATTTTCCAAGCCGTCAACTGCGCCGCGATCAACGAAAATCTACTCGAATCGGAACTTTTCGGACACGAAAAAGGAAGTTTCACGGGCGCGGTCAACGAAAAGAAAGGTTTGTTTGAAGTCGCCGACGGCGGAACATTATTCCTTGACGAAATCGGCGAACTCGACATCGCTTTGCAGGCGAAACTTTTACGCGCTTTGCAGGAAAAGCAAATCCGGCGCGTCGGCGGAACGAAGGAAATCAATGTTGACGTGCGCGTCGTCGCGGCGACGAACCGCGACCTTTTGCAGATGTCGCAGGAAGGCAGATTCCGCGAAGATTTGTATTATCGCCTCAATGTTTTATCAATCGAACTGCCCGCGCTTCGGACGCGCCGCACGGACGTTCCTGTTTTAATCGAATATTTTCTGCAAAAACACACGCGCGGCACGAATCGCAAAGTCACGATTGACGCGCCAGCCAGAAAACTTCTGGAAAATTATTCGTATCCGGGCAACGTCCGCCAACTCGAATCCGCGCTCGAACGCGCGATTTTGCTGTGCGAAAACAATCAAATTACGCTCGACGATCTGCCGCCCGAAATGACAAACGCCGCGCGTCCGGCGGCGACGATTGATCTTTTCAAACTGCCCGCCGAAGGAATTAATTTTGAAGATGTCGAACGCAGCTTAATTATGCAGGCGATGGAACGCACCGACAACAACATTACCAAATCGGCGAAACTTTTAGGATTAACTTTCAGAACTTTGCAGTATCGGCTTGAAAAATTCGGCTTCAAAAAAGACACCGGAGAGGGCGAGGAAGACGAAGCGTAAAATCGGGAAAATCTATGTCGGACAAATCAAAATTTATTGCGGCGTGGCTCGCTTTGTTCGGAATCGCGCTAATAATTTTCGCAATCACGGCGATTCCGGTTTGGCTGATTCAGCCGTTCGCGCCACAGACGGAAAACGCTCTGCGAATTTCGTATTTCTTGAAAAGCTGGTCGCCAATTTTGACTATCATCGCGCTGTTCGCCGCAATCTGGCTGATAATTTACATCTGGCGAAATTCAAAGCGTTGGTATGGAAAACCTTTTTTGTTTGTGCTGCTTATCGTGGTTTTAATTTGCGTCTGGTTCGCTCAACAAAATCATTTTGAATGGATGTTTAATCCGCTCGCGCGGGCGGATTTTGCAAAAGTCGGCGAGACGAATTTCGTCGCCGACGATGATATGGTTTTGGCGGTCAAAATCAACGGCGAAGCGGTCGCTTATCCGATTCGGCAGATGGCTTATCATCACGTCGTCGCGGATGTCGTCGGCGGCAAGCCGATTACGGCGACTTACTGAACGCTGTGTCACACCGGTTTGGTGTGGGAATCCGTCGTGAACGGACGTAAATTAACTTTTCATCTGGCGGGAATCAACAATCAAAATTTCATAATGCGCGATGAAGAAACCGGCTCGTGGTGGCAGCAGGTTTCGGGCGAAGCGATTCAGGGCGCGTTGAAAGGTCAAAAATTGGAAAATGTTTACACCGACGAATTAACTTTCGGCGAATGGAAACGCGAAAATCCAGACGGGCGCGTTCTTCGTCCCGACGAAAAAATTCTCGCGGCGAACAAATATGAATCGGCTGATTGGGAAGCGCAGGTCGCCCGAATGCCGGTTAGAATCGGCGATAAGTTAGATGCGACGCTCGAACCGCGTACGCTCGTCGTCGGCATAAATATCAACGGCAAATCGAAGGCGTATCCGTTTTCGGCGATTGAAAAACAAAGCCCGATTTTAGATTCAATCGGCGGGCGCGACATTATTATTCTGCTCGGCGCGGATCGCAAATCCGTTCGCGCTTTTGAAAGACGAATTGACGGGCGAACGCTCGAATTTTTCGTCAAACCGGAAACCGCCGAAATCGTTGACGCGGAAACGGGCAGCGTTTGGGATTTTTCGGGCAAAGCGACGAGCGGCGAGTTGACGGGCAAACAACTTGCGCCCGTTCAGGTTTTGAAGGATTATTGGTTCGATTGGAAGATTTATAACCCCGAAACGCAACTTTACGCGCTCGGTTCTCGTTAATTTCGGTGTTATTTTGAAAGGCGAAAAGGAGGCAGCGCGATGGATTGGTTTTCGACAATATCTCTGGCACTCGGCTCGGCTTGGACTTCGGGCATCAATCTTTACGCGACGGTCGCGGTGCTGGGCGTTTTGCAGAAATTTAATTTTGCGAAATTGCCCGGCGGTTTGGATGTTTTGGATAATTGGTGGATTATCGGCGTGGCGGCGGGACTTTATTTGATTGAATTTTTCGCCGATAAAATTCCGTATGTTGATTCGATTTGGGATGTCGTTCACACATTTATCCGCGTTCCGGCGGGCGCGATTGTCGCTTACGCGGCGGTGAATCAAACCGACGCGGCGGTGATGACGATTGCGACTCTGCTCGGCGGCGGTTTGGCGTTTTCTTCGCACGGCACGAAAGCCGCGCTCAGAATGGGCGCGAATCTTTCGCCCGAACCGATTTCCAACTGGTTTTTATCCGCTGTCGAAGACGTTATCGCGTTTCTCGGAACTTTGCTCGCCGTTTTCGCGCCCGTTTTGATTGCGATTGTTTTAGTCGTTTTTCTAATCTTTTTCGTTTGGCTTTTCCCGAAATTCGTCCGCGCCGTCAGAAAATTATTCAACGGCATCCGCGCTCTTTTCAGCGGCGAATCTTTTCGCGCCATCGCCCGCAAGTCGCCGTAGATTTTCGCGTTCTGTTTTCATAAATTTTGTGCGAGGAGAAATTATGAATAAATTTACATTTATTGCAGTTTTATTTTTCGTCTTTTTGACTGCTTGCGCCGGCGAGTCGAGTCGTTCAATGTCCGAAAGTCCGGCATCTTCGGAAAAATTGGAAACGGCTTCGACAAATCCGGGCGGCGGCGGCGGCGGCGGAATTGAAAACGGTCGCGGCAGCGGAAGCGGACTCGGCGGCAACCCGAATAATGCGCCGACCGCCGCGCAGGTTTCGCTGAATCAAGCGGAAAATTCGCAAACCGCGCCAATTACTGCCGAACGAAAAATTATTCGCAACGCCGATTTGCAGCTTGAAACCGACGCGCCCGAAGAAGCGCAGAAGAAAATCGCGCAAATCGTCGAAGCGAAAGGCGGTTTCGTCGTCGAATCAACGCAGAGCGGCAGCAGTAAAGATGCGACGACGCGCGACGTTGTAACGGTAATCGCGCGCGTTCCGGCGGCGAAATTTGAAGAATCTTTGGGCGAAATTCGCCAGACGGCGAGCCGCGTCGTCGTCGAAACCGTCAAACGTCAGGACGTGACTGAAGAATTTATAGATGTCGAAGCGCGTTTGAAAGCGAAAAAAGCTCTCGAAGAACAATTTCTCGAAATAATGAAGCGGTCGAATTCGGTCGCCGACGCGCTCAATGTCCAGCGCGAATTGGCGAACGTGCGCGGCGAAATCGAGCAGATCGAAGGTCGCAAACGCTTTCTCGAAAATCAATCGAGCCTTTCGACGATTAAAATCACGCTCAAAACGCCGACCGCTTTTTCGGGCAGTTCCGAAGGTTTTTTCTATCGCTTGAAAACGGCAATCGGCACGGGATTCGACGCGGCTTCGGGCGTTTTATTTTTCTTGATTACGGCGATTATCGCGCTGATTCCGTTTTTCGGGCTGATTGTTTTGCCCGTTTATCTTTTGTTACGATATTGGATTAGAAAAACGCGCAAGCGAAAATTGGCGAATGAAATCGCGCGGGAAGAAATAAAAATTGAATAACTCGAAAATAGAAAAAATATTTCAGATTTCAGCGGTGATTCTAATCGGAGTCGCCGCCTATTTTTTGTGGCGCGGCAGCAACGACGGTCTATTTATCGCGGGCGTTCTTGGCGCGGTTTGTTTCTTTTTGAGCATTCGTTTCCAGGTCAAAGAAAGAATGGAACAGCGCGAAAATACTTTATTTGATGAAGAACCGGAAATTGAAGAAAATCTCGAATTAAATTCACGCGAAGAAATTTCCGCGCGGGAAGCCGTCGAAGCGGAGAAAACGGCTGACGGCAATCGCTTATGAAAATAGTTTTATCAACTTTCGGCTCGCTCGGCGATCTTCATCCGATTCTCGCGCTCGGCATCGAACTCAGAAATCGCGGCTATGAAATTGCGATCAACACGCTCGAAGTTTACCGTGAAAAAATTGACGCGCTCGGATTTGAATTTCATCCGTTGCGCCCGCATCTCGACCCGGAGAACGATAGGGAACTCGCCCGCGAAATAATGGACGCGAAAAAGGGAACGGAAAAACTTTTAAAGGAAATTCTTCTGCCGAACGTGCGCGCGATGTATGAAGATTTGACGGCGGCGGTTGAAAACGCGGACGTTTTTATTACCGGCGAAGTCGTTTTTCCGGCGGCTTCGGTCGCCGAGAAAACCGGCATTAAATGGATCACGACATCGCTTGCGCCCGCGTCGTTTCTGTCGCCGTATGATCCGTTCGTGCCGCCGACGGCGCAGTGGCTCAAACATTTTCGCTTTTTGGGCGCGGCGTTTCACGGCGCAATGTATTCGCTGATTCGGCGGATGGTTTCCGCTTGGCTGCATTCTTACCGCGAATTCCGCCGCGAAATCGGTTTGTCGGAAACGCACGATCCGGTCTTCAAAAATAAATTTTCCGCGCTTCTGCATCTGGCGATGTTCTCGAAAGTTTTGGGCAAACCGCAGCCCGATTGGCATTCGCCGACTTTGCAGAGCGGGTTTTGCTTTTACGACGGGCAAAACGATCTGGGAAAAATGCCCGAAGCGTTGACGGAATTTTTAGACGCGGGCGAGCCGCCGATTGTGTTTACTTTGGGTTCGGCGGCAGTTTTGGACGCGCGTGATTTTTTCGAGGAAAGCGGACGCGCGGCGCAGATTTTGAAACGCCGCGCGGTTTTGCTTTACGGAATGTTCAACGAAAAGCCGAAAATCACCGACGAAAAAATCGCGGCGTTCGATTACGCGCCGTATTCAATGGTTTTTCCACGCGCGGTGTGCGTCGTTCATCAGGGCGGAGTGGGCACGACGGCGCAGACGCTTCGCGCCGGAGTTCCGCATTTGATTATGCCGTATTCGCACGATCAGCCGGATAATGCGGCGCGCTGCGAACGGCTCGGCGTGGCGCGTTCCATTTCGCGCGACAAATATCAGGCGGCGACGGCGGCAAAGCAATTGCGCGAATTGCTCGGCGATCCGAATTATAAATCAAATGCGGTCGAAGCGGCGAAAATCGTCGAAGCCGAACACGGAACGCGAACGGCTTGCGATGCGATTGAAGCGATTTTGAAGGGAAAAGGTGTAAAATAATCTTTTTGTTTTATGGAAACACTCGACTATCTTTTGGAAAACAACGCGCGTTGGGCTGAGAAAATGAAGGCGAAAGATGCCGAATATTTTTCCAGAATTTACGATGTGCAGAACCCGAAATATCTCTGGATCGGTTGTTCGGACAGCCGGATTTCGGCGAATATGACAATGGGCTTGAAACCGGGCGAGCTTTTCGTGCATCGAAATATCGCCAATGTCGTCGTGCATACGGATATGAACTGCCTTTCGGTGATTCAATTCGCGGTCGAAGCGTTGGGCGTAGAACACATTATCGTTTGCGGACATTACAACTGCGGCGGCGTGAAAGCGGCGATAGACAATGTGCGATTCGGTTTGATAAACAATTGGCTGCGGCATATTCAGGACGTTTTCCGAACGCACGAAACGATGCTCGAAGCAATTGGAGACGACGAAGAGCGTTTTGCTAAACTCTGCGAATTGAATGTTTTAGAGCAAACCTTGAACGTCTGCGAAACGACTTTCGTGCAGGATGCCTGGGCGCGAAAGCAAAGTTTGACGGTTCACGGCTGGATTTACGATATGCGCGAAGGCGTTTTGCGAAAGCTCGGCATTCTGCTCGAAAACGACGCGCAGTTAAACGATTTGAGACGAAATAAATTTAACTTTACAACGAAACGACAATGAGAAATTCACGGATTATTTTTTTGCTTTTAGGATTAATATTTTCAAACGCGATTTTTCAAAACAGCGTCGCGCAGATGTCCCGCAAGCCTTCGCCGACGCGCGAACCCGTCGGCGCGATGCCCGAAACGCCCGATTCGACGAAACGCGCGCTCAATCAAATTGCTTCGCGCGAAGCGTTCGATTCGATGGCGCGTGTCTATCATCAGGGAACGCCGTATGCTCTGCCGCACGCGATGTTCGTGATTGACCGCAAATTTAAGAACAAAATTTACTACGTCAATTCGCAGAAATATCGTTTTCACAAAGATTTTCTGCTCGCCAATTATCTGATCGCTCGCGGCGAAGACGTTTTCACGCCGGTTTATATCAATCAGGATCGAAGATTTATCGTCGGCACAATCGCTTATCAAAAGCCGGTCGAACAATTTACGTTTGAACTTTGGGAAGGCGATCTGGCGAAACCAGATTTAATAAAACTTGCTTCCGACACGATCAACAAAACTTTTTTCACCGAAGTCGCCTTTAAGCCGAACTCGATTTTACAGGACGAAAACTCGGAAACGCTCGGCATCAAACGGATTTCGGCGGACGAAATTCAGAAGAATCAGGAATATTTGGCATTGAATACGGGCAAAGCCGTCGGGCGCATTCACATTATCGAAAAGCTCGACGATACGGTGGAAATCGGCTCGAACGAGATTTTGGTTTTGAAGGAATTGCCGATCACTTTGCCGCAGGTGCGCGGCATTATCGTCGCCAAACCGTCAACACCGCTCTCACACGTCAATATTCTGGCGAAAGGCTGGGGCGTTCCGAATGTTTATATCAAAGATGCCGATAAACTTCTAAAGGAATACGACACTTTTTGGGTATCGCTCGACGCGACGCTGGATAATTACAACGTCAAACGCGCCGACATCGAAGAACTTAAAGAAAACCCGTCGCTTGACGGGCAAACCAACGCGCCTTCGGATTTGACCGTCTCGAAACTTGCTTCGATTCGCCAGATGCGGAAAAAAGACAGCATCGTTTACGGCTCGAAATCGGCGAATTTGGGCGAGATGATAAACGCCAAAATTCCGACTTTTACCGTGCCGAACGGTTTTACCGTGCCTTTCTATTGGTATAAAAAGTTTATGGAAGACAACGGTTTCGACAAAGCGATTAACGATTTGATGGACGATAACGATTTTGTTCACAATCCGCGCGTTCGCCGTCAAAAGCTGGAAGAATTTCGCGCCGCGATTCAAAACGGAAAATTTGACGATGCTTTGAAAGCGGAAATTATCAGCAAATGGAAAACCGAACTGAAAGGTCAAGGCGTTTTCATTCGCAGTTCGTCGAACGCCGAAGACTTGCCGAATTTTTCCGGCGCGGGGCTTTATAAATCGGTCGCTAACGTCAAAGAGGAAGATAAAATAATCGAAGCCGTGAAAACCGTCTGGGCTTCGCTCTGGAATTTTGAAGCGTATGAATCGCGCGTTCGCAATTACGTCAATCAGGATTCGGTTTATATGTCCGCGCTGATCCAAACCGGCGTTGATATGCAGAGCGGCGGAGTGATGTTCACCAAAGACCCTTTCGACCCCGAAAATAAAAACGCCGTTTATATCAGCGCGGTTTGGGGACACAACGACTCGGTAACGGGCAATAAATTTGTCCCCGAACAAATTTTATACAATCCGAAATCGAACGCCGTGCAGGTTCTGACGCTTTCGCAGCAGGAATCGGTTTTGAAATTCGGCGCGGACGGCGATTTGGTCGAAGACAAAGAACCGTCGGCGCGGCGCGTTCTGACTAATCAAAATGTCCGCCAATTAGTCGCCGCCGCCAACCGCATCAAGCGCGTCTTCGGCGGCAAAAGCGATCAGGACATCGAATGGGGAATCGTCAACGGCAGAGTTTACATCGTTCAAGCGCGTCCTTATATCGAAAAATAATTCGGGTTGAATTTAAAAGATTTGCGCGAAAACAAAACTGTTCGTTTCCGCGCTTTTCGTCTTTATTAATAACTATTTTCGCCGACCGCGCCGCTTTCGCCCCCTAATCTTTCAAAAACGAGCCGTAAAGAAGAATTTTAATAATTTTTTGAAAAACTTTCGCGCTTTGTTTGTTTGAACAACAAACTTAGGATATAAATAAAAATTATTTCGGACGGTTTGTTGCCCTATGAAAAAAATTTACCTGCAAAAAGCGAAAAGCCAAATTGCCCGCCACGATACGATTCGCGGAATTAACAAACAAGTCGTTTTAAATTATGTCCGCGACCGTTCGCCGATTTCACGCGCCGACATCGCGCGTGAAACCGCTCTGCAAAGATCAACCGTTTCGGCAATTGTCGAAGATTTGCAGGACGACGGTCTGATCGAAGAAATCGGCGCGGGCGATTCGACCGGCGGCAGAAAACCGACGCTTCTGAAAATTAAAACCGATGTTCCGGCGGCGATTGGCATTGACATCACGCCGCGCTTGACCACAATTTCCGTTGCCGATTTGTCGGGGAAAATTCTGAAAAAAGAAGTTTTTCCAACTCTGTCGCAAATCGAACCGATGACCAAGCAAATCGTGGATAAAACCGTTAAATACGCCAGAACATATGCGAAACACGATCTGGGAGTCGGCATCAGCATTCCGGGCATTGCCGATCAAATCAACGGCAACGTCGTTTATATTCCGTATTTTCAATGGAGCAACTGGGATATTGCCGATAGAATCACCGACCGCACCGGATTGCCCGTGATAATTGACAATGATGCCAACGCGACCGCGCTCGCCGAGCTTTGGTTCGGCGCGGAAAAAATCAGAAAACACCGCAATTTTATTTCCGTTCTCGTTTCCGAAGGCATCGGCACGGGAATTATTTTCGACGGGCAGATTTATCGCGGCGAAAGCGGCGCGGCGGGCGAGTTCGGACATATGATCGTCGGCGACAATGCGCCGGTCGAATGTTCCTGCGGCAGCCGCATCTGCTGGGAAGCGCACGCTTCGGAAAAAGCGTCGCTCAAAAGATTCGGCGCGATGAACGGCGCGGGAAACGGAAGCAGTCATTTTGAAAGATTAATTAATCTGGCACATCAAGGCGACAAAAAAGCCATTAAAGCTCTCAGAGAAACAGCCCGCTTTTTGGGGATCGGCATCTCGAATTTAATTGTCGTTTTTATTCCTCAGGGTTTCGTCGTCAGCGGCAATATCGTGCGAGCCTGGGATTTGATTAAAGACGAAATACTCAATATGGCAGAGCGCAGCGTTCGGCAGGAATTGGCGCGGACGACGATTATGCCGTCCTCGCTCGGCGACACGCCGACAATCATCGGCTCGCTGAGTCTGGTTCTGGCGCAAAAGTTCGCGCTGGCAAATTAATTTCAAATTTTTTGACGAATTTTTCTATTTTGTCTTGACAACAAGGTTGCAAATATATTAAAACTTTGTTTGTTTCCACAACAAACAATCGTAAGATAATATCCAAATTTCTTTGAAACGAGCGAGCGGTTTTATATTGATTGATGTTAATCTGTAAAATCGTCAAATAAAAAAGCCCAACAAAATTTTAGTCTATTTGTTAAAGAGAGGAATTTCAGTTATGAATATGTTAAAAGGCAGCCGCTATGCGATCTTCGCGGCTGTATTGAGCATTTTATTTTTGGCAGCGTCAATCAACGCCCAAACCGAAACGGCGCGTGTGCAGGGAACGGTAACGGATACATCGGGCGCGGCGGTTGCCGGAGCGACCGTCAAAGTAACCAGCATCGGCACGGGACGCACCGTTATGGTTATGACGAGCGGTGACGGCGCGTATTCGATCTTGTCGCTTCAGCCGGGACGCTATCAGGTCGAAGTAACGCAAACCAACTTTAAAACCACCAAACAGGAAGCAACTTTTGAAGTTGCCCAGAACGCGACTTTGGATTTTGCCCTCGAACCGGGCGCGGTCAGCGAAACGGTCACGATTACGGACGATACTCCGCTGGTCGAATCCGCCAGTTCAGCAATCGGCAACGTCGTCGCTTCGCGCGAAACGGTTGAGTTGCCGCTTAATGGGCGCAATGTGCTTGAATTGGCGCGTCTTTCACCCGGCGTAACGCAAGGTGTGATCGGCGGATTTGCATCCGGCGCGGGCGGCGATGCTGAAACTTATCGCGGTCGCAATACCGGCGGCGCGGCGATTTCGGTTAACGGTCAGCGCACTCAGGCGAACAACTTTTTGCTCGACGGCGTGGACAACAACGAATCGCTCGTCAACACGATTAACATTTTCCCGTCGGCGGAAGCGACGCAGGAATTCCGTGTGCAGACCAGCGTCGCGGCGGCGGAATTCGGGCGCGGCGGCGGCGCGATTGTCAACACGCTCATCAAATCGGGAAGCAACGATTATCACGGCAGTTCTTATCTGTTTATTCGCAACAGCGCGTTTGACGCGCGTCCGGCATTTACTCCGGCAACCGCAACTCAGAGAACGCCCGCATTTCGACGCGGACAGTTCGGCGCGACCGTTGGCGGTCCGGTTATTCTGCCTCACTTCGGCGAAGGCGGACCGGAATTTAACGGATTCAAGGATAAAGTTTTCTTTTTCTTCAGCTATGATGGCTTGCGGCAGTTTTTGCCGACTTCGACCGACACGGCGACTGTTCCGACGGCGGCATTTCGAAACGGTGATTTCTCGGCTTTGTTAAATCCGGCGATTTCTGGATTGTCGAGTCCGATTCAACTGCGCGACCCTTTGACGAATTTACCGATTCCCGGAAATCGTCTTGATTTGCTTCCCGCCGGACGCTTGAATCAAGCGGCTTTGAATTATCTGCGTGCTTTCCCGACGGCAAATAACGGCAGTCAGGTGCAGAACAACTACATCAATACGCGCAACGAAGTTGACCAGCAAAATGTTTTTGATCTGCGGGTTGACGCGACGATCAATCAGGCGAATCAATTATTCGTGCGCGGCAGTTTGGGACGCTACGCGCAGACGGTCGGAACGCGGCTGACGACGCTTCCTTCCGGTTTCGGTTCGGGTTCAAATCCGACGCGAAATAAGGCTCTGGTCATTGGTTTGAATACTGTGATAACCCCGAGTTTGTTTAATGAATTGCGGTTGCAGGCAAACACTCTGCGATTCGGTTATGAACCGCCGTTTGCCGATCAATCAATTTCGGCGAGCTTGGGCATCGTCAATGCCAACCGCGGCGAAGGTTTTGGCGGCGGCGCACTAATCGGCGGCTACAACGGACAGCTTGAATATACCGGCGATTACGGGGCGTATCGCGTTCCGCAAAAAACTTATCAAATCGTTGACAGTATCAGCTACACGAGAGGAAACAACACTTTCAAATTCGGCGGCACGGCTCTCCGCCGCGAAGTCGAACTGTTTCGCCCGATTGCCGGTAAAGGTTATTTCGGTCTTTACGGAAACGGCGATCCAACTCAATGTCCAGTCGGCGGCGGCGGAACAAACGGCGGCATCGCGTCTTCGGGAACGACCGGATTTGAACAGGCTGATTTGCTCATCGGTTTCGCATGCAGTTATCAAATCGGGACGCAAAGCGGAAGAATTCTGACGCGCAACTATGAAAATGCCGTTTTCGGACAGGACGATTGGAAAGTTACCAGCAAATTGACGTTAAATCTCGGTTTGCGCTATGAATATCTGACCAATCCGGCGGAAACATCGGGCAAACAGTCAAATTTCGATTTGACGACCGGACGGTTAATCGTCGCGGCGGGCGGCGATGACGCTCAGGTAGATACCGATAAAAACAATTTCGGACCGCGCGCCGGTTTCGCTTACGATCTTTTCGGCAAAGGGAAATCCGTCATTCGCGGCGGTTACGGATTCTTCTACTTTCTTGATCGCGGCGGTATCAATAATCAATTGGCGCAAAATCAGCCGTTTGCCGGAAGCATCAGCTACAGTTATAACAGCGGTTATCGTATTACTTTTTCAGGTCAGGGACCGTTGAATAATAATAACAATACTTTAGCAACGAACTCGCTTCCGTTACCGCCGGTCACGGTTGATCAGGCATTTTTGAACAATCCGGTCGGCGCAAATGTTATTGCTATCAAACCGGACAACAAAGTTTCCAATGTCCAACAGTTTAATGTGCAGTTTCAGCAGCAGTTGACCGGCAACACGGCGTTGAGCATCGGTTATGTCGCTTCACGCGGGCGCAATCTCAGCCTGTATTACAATTTAGCGGGAACGCCGGTAACGGAAGGAACTTCGATTCCGTGTCCGATCAGCGGACGCGCCAAAGGAGCTTGTTATCCGGGATTAGGTTCGGTCACGGTGCGCGATGACAACGGCAGTTCACAGTATGATTCGTTACAGGTTCAGCTTGAACGCCGCTTTTCAAAAGGCTGGCAGTATATCGCGTCTTACACTTTTTCTAAGACGAAAGATAACGGCAACGGACCTTTCAACAGCACGGCAAGCGGCATCAATTACGTCGAACCGTTCACGACCTCATCGGTTGACTTCCCGAACGTGTTTTCGTATGAGACGATTTATGAACTTCCATACGGACGCGGCAGACAATTCGGTTCGGAAATTCCGCGAGCGGTTGATTACTTAATCGGCGGCTGGCAGGTCAATGCTATTTTCCGAGCGCAAAGCGGCAGTCCTTTTGATATTCGATTGAATAATGCTTTGGTTAACATTACAGGCGATCCTTACACGGGAAACTTTTTCCCGTATTTGAATCGCACCGCCTTTTCCGCTCCGACTGCGGGAACTCTCGGAACTCTCGAACGTAATTCTTTGCGCTCTCCGTCAACTCATCAGTTGAATATCGGGATAACGAAAAATTTCGGGATATACGAAAGGGCGAAAATTCAGTTTCGTGCCGAAGCATTTAATGTTTTTAATACCATTCAAGCTGGGACACCGAATACGGATTTGAACAATGCTGATACCCTCGGCGGTTTCGGCACTATTAGAGGCACTGCGCCGTTCACAAACCGGCAACTGCAATTCGGACTGCGTTTGGAGTTTTAACTTTAACCGTCAAGTTACCGTTTTATGTGGCAACTTGTCTTTTCCCAGGGCGTGCGGCATCTTTTTGTTGCACGCCTTTTCTATCATACAATTCCAATCAATAAACTTGAGCGATATGAACGGGTTGATAATAAAAACAATCTTTCTGACGGCGGCAATAATTAATGCGCCGACGTTCGTATCGGCGCAAGTTCAGTCCGTTTCCGTTGCTCCGCAAATTTTCAAAGTCGAGCCGCCGAATTGGTGGGCGAATCATTCGATCAATCCGGTTCGCCTGCTTGTTCGCGGCGCGAACTTGAACAACGCCAAAGTTTCTTCGCCGAATAAATCGCTGAAAATTTCCGGTATTCGCGTTAATTCGCGCGGCGATTATTTGTTTTTCGACATCAGCATCGCGCCGAATGTCAAAGTCGGAAAATATGATTTTGAAGTTTCGACGGCGAGCGGCAAAACGAAAGTTCCGTTTGAAATCTCCGCGCCGCTCGATAAGCAAACAAATTTTCAGGGCGTAACGTCCGACGATGTAATTTATCTGATAATGACCGACCGTTTTGCCGACGGCGATACGGCAAATAATAAAGACGTTGACCGCGCCAATCCGCGAGCGTGGCACGGCGGCGACTTTCGCGGCATCAAAACGAAAATTCCGTATTTGAAAGAATTAGGCGTAACGGCGATTTGGCTCACGCCTTGGTATGACAACTCTGACGACATCACGAATTGCGACAAGCCCTGGTGTCCGCAGACGAGTTATCACGGCTACGGCGCGATTGATTATTACGGCGTGGAAAATCATTTCGGGACGATGCAGGATTTGCGCGATTTGATAAATGAATGCCATCGCAACGGCATCAAGGTCATTCAGGATCAGGTGGCGAATCACGTCGGATTTAAACACGTCTGGATGAAAAATCCGCCGCTCGAAAACTGGTTTCCGCCGTTCACGCAAAACACATTTAATAATTCGGTTCTGCTTTCGCCGAACGCTTCCGCTTCGGAGCGCGACAATTTATTAAAAGGCTGGTTCGATTTTTCCCTGCCGGATTTAAATCAGGAAGAGCCGGAAGTCGCCAAATACGAAATCCAAAACGCGCTCTGGTGGATCGCTTCGACGGGCATTGACGGCATCCGGCAAGACACGATTCAGTATATGCCGCGAACCTTTATCCGGGATTGGTCGAGCGCGATTTTGAAACAATACCCGCGCTTTTATATGGTCGGCGAAGTCTTCGAGCGCGACTCGGCGCAGACGGCGTTTTTTCAGGGCGGCAAAATTGGTTGGGACAAAATTGACACGAATCTGCCGGGGGTTTTCGATTTCAAACTCTGGGAAACTTCCGAAGAAGTTTTCACCGGCAAACAACCGATGCGCGCCCTGCGCGATGTCTTGAAATACGACGGGCTTTACGCCGACATCAACCGCGTTACCGTTCTGCAAAACAACCACGACACCGACCGTTTTATGTCGCTCGACGGCGCGACGCTCGACGGCGCGCTGCTGCACACGGCGTTCGTTTTATCGACGCGCGGCATTCCGCAGCTTTACTACGGCGAAGAAACCGCAATGACCGGCGGACACGACCCCGACAACCGAAAAGATTTTCCCGGCGGCTTTGCGGGCGATACGGTTGATAAATTCACCAAGGCAGGCAGAACGGCAGACGAGCAGAAAATGTTTGAATGGACGCGGGACTGGATAAAATTAAGGCGTGAAAATTTGGCGGTGAAAAAAGGCAGAACGATTGATTTGTTTTACGACAATGATGTTTATGCTTTCGCAAGAGAACGTCAACTCGTTGACTGGGTTGCTTGGAATTTAATCGCATTTAATAGAAGCAAAACGGAAAAAGAAATTTCTTTCGATTCTATTTTTGCGAAAAAATTTCTTGGCTATGAATTTAATTTGAAATCTTTGATTGGTTCAAACATCAAAACAAGCTGGCAGGATAATAAAATCAAGCTCGTTCTTCCACCGGAAAGCGCGGTTGCTTTCAGCGTTGCTCCGTAAGTTGTTTTCGCCGCCGACGGCGACCGGCAACATAGCGTAGGGTGAAATCCTACGTCGGCGATAAAAAACGAATCCGTCGCCGAAGGTGACGAACAAAAATTTATGCCGCAATCGTTCGTGAGGCAGATATTTGGAATTGAAATATAAAACTGTTCGTTACCTTCGGCGGTGGAAAACATTTCATTCGCGTTCGTAGGGTTGCGCCCTACGCTATGCTGTTGATCTTCTTCGGAAATTATTTGAGAAATTATTTGAAATTATTTTATGAATTTTCCAAGAGCGAGCGGCGTGTTGCTGCACCCGACATCACTTCCTTCCAATTACGGCATCGGCGATTTGGGCGCGAATGCTTACCGATTCGTTGATTTTCTCGAACGCGCGAAACAAACTTACTGGCAGGTTTTGCCGCTCGGTCCGACCGGATACGGCGATTCGCCTTATCAGTGTTTTTCGGCGTTTGCCGGCAATACGAATATGATCGCGCCGGAACTGCTGGCGGACGAAGGTTTTCTGTCGTTCGAGGAAATCAATCAGAAACCGGATTTTCCCGTCGGCAAAGTTGATTTCGGTCTGCTTTACGATTGGAAAAATTGGATTCTCGGTTTGGCTTATGAACGGTTTCGCGGAACGACGAGCGTTGATTTGCGCGGGAAGTTCGAGACGTTTTGCCAGCAGGAAAAAAATTGGCTCGACGATTACGCGCTGTTTCGCGCCGTCAAAAAATCGCAGGATCAAAAACTCTGGCTCGAATGGGACGAGTCTTTAAGATTGCGCGACGCAGACGCTTTGAAAAAAGCCGAAGAAGATTTGCGCGAAGACATCCAGGCGCAGAAATTTCAGCAGTGGCTTTTCTTCCGGCAGTGGGCGGATTTGAAAAATTACGCCAACGAACGCGACATCAAAATCGTCGGCGACGTGCCGATTTTTATTTCTCTGGATTCGTCGGATGTTTGGTGCAACCCGTCGCAATTCAAACTCGACGAGCAGAACCGCCCGCGCGTCGTCGCCGGCGTGCCGCCCGATTATTTTTCGGCGACCGGACAGCTTTGGGGCAATCCGATTTACAACTGGGACACGATGCGCCGCGACGGTTTTAAATGGTGGATTGACCGCGTGAAAGCGACCTTAAAAACCGTTGACATCGTGCGCGTTGACCATTTCCGGGGCTTCGCCGCCGCCTGGGAAGTTCCCGGCGGTGACAAAACTGCCGTCAACGGCAAATGGGTCAACGTTCCCGGCAAAGAGCTTTTCAACGCGCTCGAAAACGCCATCGGCGATCTGCCGTTTTGGGCGGAAGATTTGGGCGTGATCACGCCCGATGTCGAAGATTTGCGCGACTCGTTCGGCTTTCCCGGGATGCGGATTTTGCAGTTTGCCTTCGGCGGCGATCCGAAGAATCACGATCTGCCGCATAATTACGTCAACAACAGCGTGGCTTACACCGGAACGCACGACAACGACACGACCGTCGGCTGGTTCAATTCCGGTGCAGGAAGCGGTTCGACGCGCGACGATTCGCAGATTAAAAAAGAACACGATTTTTGTCTGAAATATCTCGCGTCAGACGGCGAAGAAATCCATTGGGATTTCGTCCGCGCCGTCTGGTCGTCGGTCGCCGATTCCGCGCTTGTGCCGATGCAGGATTTGTTAGGGTTGGGCAATGAAGCCAGAATTAACCTGCCCGGTTCGACGACGGGGAATTGGTATTGGCAATGTAAAGACGGCGATTTTTCCGATGAGATTGCTGAGCGATTGAAAGAGTTGACGGAAATTTACGGAAGAGTTTGATTGGAAATGAATGTAGATTGGCGAGAATTAAAAGAAAAAATATATTTTGAAGACGGTTCATACAGAGATATTTACGTTTTAGACGTAACTCTTCAGCAATGGGGAAGATGGGCTGATTTCGTCAATCAAAATTATGAAATTGAATTTGTTTATCGTGAGACCGAACAAAAAACTTCCTCGATAAATTTTGCAGCCGTTCAAAAACTTTGGAATGGAGATGACGAGTTCAGAATTCTCGCCACCGTGAAAATAAATGGAATCAATATCAACTGTCATTTCTTTTCGCCGGATGAATTTGAGAACGATATTTTGCCGAAAGAAATAGATTCTTTCGAGGCGCACGAGCTTTTAATGAAATACCTGAAAGATGTTTCGAGAATTTTCGATAAAAATGTTCTTTTGACTGACGAAAACGCGCCGGAGTTTGTTTTGCTGGAAATTTCCGACTCGAAAGTTTCAATAAAAGTATGACAAAGAAATTATTTCAGATCATTTTTCTAACAATAGCGGTTTACTGTTCACTGCTCATTGCGAACGCGCAAACGCCGACGGTCGAGAAAATCGAGCCGCCGAATTGGTGGGCAAATTATTCGGTCAATCCGGTGCGCGTTCTCGTGCGCGGAACGAATTTGGGCGGCGCGACGGTGCTTGTGCCGTTGAACAGCGGTTTGAAAACTTATAATTTTCGCGCTTCGGAGAACGGGCATTATTTGTTTTTCGATGTCGAAATCGCGCCGGATGCGAAGGCGGGAAAATATATTCTGAAAATTGAGACGAAAACGGGAAGCGTCAACGCGCCGTTTGAAATTTCTCAAAAACTTTCGCGCGTCGGGCGGTTTCAGGGTTACACGCCGGACGATGTGATTTATTTTTTGATGCCGGACAGATTTGCCGACGGCGATCCGTCAAATAATGACCCGGCGAAGTCGAAAGGCTTGTATGACCGCGCCAAAGGTCGTTATTATCACGGCGGCGATTTTCAGGGCGTAATTGATAAATTGCCTTATTTGAAATCTTTGGGTGTTACGGCGATTTGGATGACTCCGGTTTATGACAATAATGATAAGTTGGATTATAAGGAAACTTACGCCGATGCGAACGGCGTGAAGCAGCCTTCGACCGGCTATCACGGTTACGGCGCGACGGATATGTATGCGGTTGACGAGCATCTCGGAACGCAGGCGAAACTGCGCGAATTGATTGATAAAGCGCACGGGATGGGAATGAAAGTCATTCAGGATCAAGTGGCGAATCACACCGGACCGTATCACGTCTGGGCGGAAGATTCGCCGACCGCGACGTGGTGGAACGGCACGGTTAAAAATCATCCGAACAACAACTGGCAGAAATGGACGGCGATGAATCCGCGCGCGACTTATCAAACCCAATCAAGAAATATTGACGGCTGGTTTATAGACATTCTGCCCGACTTTAATCAGAACGACCCGGAAGTCGAAAAATA
>CAXTMQ010000031.1:0-25738 GCA_964245305.1 uncultured Pyrinomonadaceae bacterium | reverse complement strand
TCCGCGCGGGATCGAACGAATCGGCTTGCCACATTTCGAGTTCGTTGATCGCGTTTGCCGGATTAAAATTACTGCCGACGAGAAACGGCTGATTTTTATACCAATCGTTCGCCTTCTGCGCCGTCCATTTCTGCTGTGCCGCCGCATTGCCCGCCAGAGCATACAGCACAACGGCGAGCGTCAAAATCAGCATGATTTTTCCGGTTTTGAATTTCATAATTTTTAATAATTTCAGGTAAATTCCTTCAGCTTTTTTGTTAGAATCTTCGCGCGAAAAATCTAGAACCGCACGTTCGCTAAACGGCTGACGGTTTCGCGTAAATCGGTATCTGATTTCGTTTTCTGCGATTCGCTTAATTTTTTGAATTTATCCAACGCCTCGACGGATTCTTTTTTCATTTTGAGCCGCGCGTAAACTCTCCCCAACTGATAGAAAGTTTCCGCTTCGTCGGGACGACGGCGCGCGACTTCGCTCAAAGTCGCGGCGGCTTCCGTCCAGCGTTCCGTTCGCACATAAAGCCTGCCGAGCGTTAACTGCGCGGGCGTGTAATCCGGCGCGAGCGCGACGGCTTTTTTTAATTCCCTTTCAATCCGCGCGTAATCGGCATCGTTTTGTTCGAGCATCGAATCGGCGATCAGATGATGAACGACTCCGAGATTCGGGTCAATCGCCAGAGCTTTTTCAAAGTCTTTAATCGCGGCGGCGTAATCGGCGAGCTGCGCTCTGGCAAGACCGCGATAAGCGTAGGCTTGCGCGAATTTCGCATCTAATTCAATCGCTTTATCAATTGATCGGGCGGCTTCCGAGCTTTGATTGTTGCGGATTTGCGCGATGCCGCGCGCGAGCCACAGACGCGGCGAATTCGGAAAAGTTTTCAAGGCTTCGTCGAGCCGGATGACGGCGGCGGCGGGCGCGTCGGCATCGGTCAAAAGCAAGCCGTATTGAAAGCGAAAATTTTCCGAAGCGGGCTGCGCGTTGATGGCGAGCCGCATCGCCGGAATCGCGTTGTCGTAACGTCCCAATTTTTCGTAAACGACGGCGAGCAGCGAAAAAATTTCGCCGGTCGCCTGTTTTCGCGCGACTGCCGTTTCAAGCAAAATTCCGGCGGCTTTCAAATCGCCGCGCGTCAAATAAATTTTTCCTAAAAAAGCGACGGCATCGGCGTTGGCGGCATCGACGGCGAGCGCGGCTTTTAATTCCGTTTCCGCTTCGGCGAGTATTCCGGCTTCGTATAACGCGCCGCCGAGTTCCGCGCGGCTGGTTGCCGTCGGCTGATTTTTTTCCGCCGCGATTTGCGCCGCATAAACTTGATAATGCTTCGCTGCCGCCGTTTTATTTTTCAAGCGCAGAGCGATGACGACAAGCGATCTTTCAATGGTCGCGTCGTCGGAAAGAACGGCGGCGCGTTCAAATAAATCAAAAGCGGTTTGCAAAGCGTTCGGCGTATTTTCGTCAAAGCGAATCTGCGCCAGATTGACGAGCGCGTTCGCCTGTTTCGCGTCGAGTTTTAAAGACTCGTCAAACTCGCGCGCCGCCTCGACCGGACGTTTCATTTTCAACAAAACCGCGCCGTAATTATTTCTCGCCGACGGTGAAAGCGGATTGAGCCGCGCCGCCGCCCGAAAATGGATTTCGGCGTTTTTCAGATCGCCCGTCGCGTCGTCCAGAATTGCCAGAAACTGATGCGCCGCCGCGTCGTTCGGATTTGATTTTAAGGCGAGTTCAAATTGTTTGCGAGCAATGTCCGTCTCGCCGCGATTGAACGCCTCGATGCCTTGCGCCGTCGCGCCCGTTTGATTTTTTCCGGTTCGCTGAGAATTGATTTTTTCGCGCTTGGCGATTTTCGTCTGCGCCTGTGAAAATGCGCCGCCGCCAACGACGACGACGATTATCAAAACGCTCTGCCGCAAAATTCCGACCGTGAACATAATTAAAATATTTTCGGAAATATTCGAGTTAATCTTACACGGGAAGAGCAAAAATGTGGAGAAAGCGGACGGCTTTTCAAAGCTCGCGCCCGCTTTCTTCACAGTCAAAGAATTAAAATACGAACCGCGCCCCGAGCTGGATGCGTCGCGGCTGATCAATATCCGAGAAGTAACCGGCAACACCGAAATTGCCGCCCGCATCGAGATTCGCTTCCGGTCCCGCCGGACGACTGCGATTGAGCAGGTTGAAAAATTCCGCCCTGATTTCAAAATAAGTCGTCTCGCTAATGCGCGTTTTCTTAATAATGCTCAAATCTTCGGTTAAAAACGGTCTCGTCCGAAGATTTCCGTAGGTTGGCGCAGCCGTGCCGAGAAATCGTTGCGGATTGGCATAATATGCCGCGTATTCTGTGCTGCCAATGGCGGCGGAAGTTCCGGCGTAGGTCGGCGGCGCGACGAAAGCCGCTGGATTCAGATATTGAACCCTTTCCGTATCGCCGCTAATGCTCTGATTCGCCGCGAAAAATGGCTGACCGGTCAAATTCGGTCTTAAATTTCCGCCGTAGCCGACTAAATCAAGAAAATCCCGACGAGCGCCCGCGACGAATACCGTGATCGGCGTTCCCGAGCGATACCGCTGAATGCCGCTGATCTGAAAACCGCCGACGATGCGATCAAGAATTCCGCCTTTGTTCAGGAATTTTTTGCCTTTGCCGAACGGCAGTTCGAGCAAATAGTTAAAGACAAAATTATGTCTTACGTCGTCGGGCGAGATCGAACGCAGCGAACGCCGCTGCGCCGGGTCTTGCAGAACGCCGGTCAAAGCCGAACCGCCGTATAAATCGCTCGCCGCGTCGGTAATCAATTTTGAATAAGTGTAAGACGCGCCGAATTGTATGCCGTTGGTAAATCTGCGCTGGATGTCGAGTTTGCCGCCGTTGTAAAAACTTTGTCCCTGACTTTCCAAACGGTTGTTAATCACTCCATACTGCGGAAACGGACGGAGTGCCTGCGCAACCGTCCCGCTCAAGTTTCCGCTCTGATTATTGAAGCCCGGATAAACGGCATCGGGACTCGCCGGAAGCGGGAAACCGACGCTTGCCGCATAAGCGCGGTCGGAAGCGGTTACGTCCGCGAGTCTCTTTCTGAGCAGCGCGTCGCCGAGTTTTAAAGCGTTCAGCGGAAGCGAATTGAGCGGATTAAAGCTCGAACGCAGGCGCGTTCCGCGATTACCGATGTAACTCAGCGAAACCACGAAATTATACGGCAGTTGACGCTGAATATTTAAGTCATACTGCGCGACGCGACCGAGTTTAAAGTTCTCGTCGTAGTAATCCTGCACGATGTCGAGTTGACCGATATACTGCCCGTTCGGATCAACTGTCGGAAGCGGCACATAGCGGTCGAGCGTGATGCCGGCATCGAGACCGAAATTGATCGGATTGCTGCCCGAGTTGTAACCGAGCAGACCGTCACCGCCGTTGCCGTAGAAGACCGGCGAATAATAAATGCCGTATCCGCCGCGCACCACGGTTTTCTCGTTGAGCGCGTATGCAAAACCGACACGGGGACCGATGTCTGTGCGGTCGGGTTTAACTAAGCCTCGATTTTCCGCCTGCAAACCGCCTTGACCACCCGCGCCGATGACCGCTCCGCGCCGTCCGCCGATTGCCGGATTCGGCGCGTTCGGACTAAAGCCGCGTAAGAAGTCTTGTGATTCTGAGCGCGGCGCGTTGTAATCGTAGCGAACTCCGACGTTAAGCGTCAGTTTGGAAGTCAGTTTAATATCGTCCTGCACAAAGCCCGAAGCGAATAGGTATTCATATTCCGGCACAACGCTTTGACGGCTGTTAAATGAAAATTCCGGTCTGCCGGTCAGCAAACTGGCAATCGGATAACCTTCGATTCCGTCGTTAACATTTGCCGTTTGATTACTACGGAAATTAAACTGTCCGCCGATGTCGAAATGCCCGTCAACCACCAAAAACTGCCGACGAAGATCGGCACCGAATTTTAACGTATGCCGCCCGCGCGAAACAGTGACAAAATCGGCGAGCGAATAAGTATTGTCGCCGGTCACGTTGTCGAAAAACGTCGAACCGCCCGATTGATAAGCGCGCGGATCAGCCGATGTCACCGGATCGCCGTAGCCCGGAAAACCGACCATCGGAATTCCTAAATCCTGCGTCGTGCCGACCGGAATACCGAGCGCGGTTGCTCTGCCCTGCCCGCGACCGAAATTAAAATTTTGCACTTTCGTGCGGTTATAACCGAGATTCAAGTGATTTAAGATACTGCTGGTGATCGTATAATCGTGCTGAACGCGGACAAAGTATGAAACGAACGCTTGATCCCAAACGCCTTGGTTGACAAAATCGCCCGCAAAGCGCGGAAATCCGCCTTTCGTACTCGGAAGCTGACGATAAATAAAGCTGCCGTTTAATTGCTGTTTGTCGTTAATAACTTGGTTGATTTTCGTGGTGTAGGCTTGCGTCTGCGAACCCGCCGCGCTGGTCGCCCGGTAATTGTGATAAACGGATGAACCGAACGGTCCGGTTTGATTAGGCAGCGGAAACAAATTCGCAAGATTGCGACCGACGCGGCTGATTGATGCCGCCGGAATAACATTACCGGGAAACTGCGTGCGCGAACCCGGCGCGATTTGATTGCCGTTCAGCGGTCCCGGATCGAAAATTTTGATGCCGCCGGGAAACTGGCGAAGGATATACGGGTCGGTCAGCAGTTCGCCGAAATCTCCGTTACGCATTCGCAGAGTCGGCACGCTGACATCGACGGTTTCCGTGCGGCTGATGTTATACGCGCTGTAATTGAAAAAGAAGAAAGTTTTATTTTTGCCGTTGTAAAACGTCGGACCGCCTTCGTTAAATGCCGGCAGAAAAACCGGACCGCCGATTGAAAAACCGTAATCGCGCTGGCGGTCGAGCGGGCGGTCGATAGGCACGGTGTTGCCGGGCTGTGCATTTCTGATGCGGTTAAGCGTGTTGTTGGCATTCAGCGATTCGTTGCGGTGAAAGAAATAACCTTCGCCGTGAAAATCGTTGCCGCCTTCTTTGATCTTGAAACTGACGACACCGCCGGTCGAATTTCCAAACTCCGCCGAATAGTTGCTGGTGTTTAATGTAAATTCTTGAAAAACGTTCGGACCCGGCGCGACTTCCGAAAAAAACGTGCCGTTTTCGCCGCGGCGAGTTGTTGCCCCGTCAATCAAAATTTCCTGTCCCAACCCCTGACTGCCGTTGACGCGAAAATTAGTCGCGTTCACGCCGCCGCTGCTCTGCGACGTAGAATTAGAAGTGGCGGCAGAAGAATTATCGCTGCCCGCGCTGACGATACTGCTGTCGAGAAAAATAAACGAAAGCGGCGAACGCCCGCCGGATTCGCCGGTCACGAGAAGCGGCAGTTCGCGGATTTCCCGTTCGGTGACGTTGCGCTGCTGCACCGGCGATTCGGTATTTAAAGCCGACGGCTCGGCGGTGATCGTGACACTTTCGCCGACACCGATTTCGAGTTTGACATCGCCGTTGCGAATCACGCCGACACCGACCTGCACCGTGTCAACCGTCGCCGTTTTAAATCCGGCGGCTTCGACTGAAATGCGATAAACGGCGGCTTTTAATTCGGGGACGTTATAGCTACCTTCGTTGCTCGTGGTCACCTCGCGCGTTTCATTGGTTTCAACATTGGTAATCGTAACTTTGGCGTTCGGGACGAGCGCGCCGTTCGGATCGGTTACGGTTCCGCGAATCGAGCCGCGGTCGCTTTGACCGTAGACGGCAAAAACCGCACAACCCAAAGTCAAAAGGCTGATGCTGAAAAACATCCTCAGGCAATTCATATATCCCTCCGAATCAAGTAAAAAAAATTTAGATAGTAACGATAAAGTGCGTATCAGCCGGAAAGTATTCGACGATTAAAAATCGCTTTTGAAAAATCGAAATTGCTTGGCAATTTGCCTTATCAAAAGCCGAAAAACGACGAAAAGTCGTCTTCTCAAAAAGCGTATATAATAATCCGCAACGCGCTTTTTCGACAACTTATAATTGATAAAATATCCGACGATTCGCTTTGGAAAGTGATCCTATGTAACCGCTTACTTAGAATTCAAATAACTTGTAACACAGATTATTCGAAGCTGTCAATTTTTTATGTTCTGTTGACGAACAATTATCAAAAATTTTTAGAGATAATTTCGCCGCCGTAAACTCGTTTTTCCGCTCGATGAGCAACAAACTCTTTAGATACGGTAATTAACATCAAATCTCTGTTATTGAAAACCGATTATTCATCAATTTGGAAGTTGGGTGAAATATAATCCCGCCGATTATTCGTGAAATATAAACTTAATGCCCGAGTAGTAATTTTTGAACGAATTGATTTATATTGTAACCGATTACATAAACTACAAAAAATTTTCAAGCCCGGTCGGATTTTATCTATTCGGAAGATTCGACGGTGAAAATTTTTCTTCCTTGAAATTAAGCGACATTTAATAATCGGTCGGACAAAAAAATGATAAAGAAAATCGTGAATTCAATTTTTCTGACAGCTTTCTTAATTTTACTGTTCGCGTCTTGCGCGGCGGCGCAGGCGATTCCGCGCCCGGAATATCCGCGACCGGATTTGCAGCGGGCAGAATGGCAGATCTTAAACGGCGCGTGGCAGTTTGAATTTGACGACGCGAATCGCGGCTTGAAGGAAGGATGGTATAAAAATTCGGCGGCGAAATTTTCGAGACAGATCACAGTTCCCTTCGCGTTTCAGACAAAACTTTCCGGTATCAACGATCCGGGCTTTCACGATGTCGTTTGGTATCGGAAAAATCTGGAAATCCCGGCGGCATTCCGCGCCGGCAGCAAGCGTGTAATTTTGAATTTCGGCGCGGTTGATTACGAAGCGGCGGTGTGGATCAACGGCGAGCGCGTCGGCGAACATCGCGGTGGCAACACCCCGTTTCAGTTCGACATAACGGACTATCTGCAAACAAATAACAATCAAATTGTCGTCCGCGTTTTCGATCCTTCGACCGACCGCACAATTCCGCGCGGCAAGCAGTTTTGGGAATTGAAATCGGCGGCGATCTGGTATACGCGCACCACCGGAATCTGGCAGCCCGTTTGGATCGAAACCGCCGCGCCAGTACATATCAAGCGTCTCAGAATCACGCCGGACGTTGACGACGGCTCGGTAAAAATCGAAACGATACTTAATCAGGCGGCGAACGACGGCGAAAAACTGCGTTTCACGGCGACGTTCAAAAACGCGCCCGCCGCGATGACCGAAGTCGCCGCGCAGACGACGGGCGGCGCGAATCCGTTTGCCACTCTGCATTTGAACAATCAGGAAACTTGGAGTCCCGAACATCCGAATTTGTATGATTTAAAGGTCGAATTAATCGGCGCGAACGGTGCGGTTTCAGATGCGGTTCAAAGCTATTTCGGGCAGCGCAAAATCGAAGCCCGCGACGGCAAAATCTTTTTGAATAACGATCCGTATTTTCAAAAACTGGTTTTAGATCAAGGCTATTGGTCGGATTCGACGCTCACGCCGCCGACCGACGCGGCGATAAAATACGACATTGAGATGGCAAAAAAATTCGGTTTGAACGGCGCGCGAAAACATCAAAAAGTCGAAGACCCGCGCTGGCTTTACTGGTGCGATAAACTCGGTTTTCTCGTCTGGGGCGAAATGGCGAACGCCTTTGATATTTACACTGACAATTATATCGCGCGTTTTAATCAAGAATGGATCGAAGCCGTTGAGCGCGATTACAATCATCCTTCGATTATCGCCTGGACACCGATCAACGAAAGCTGGGGCGCGATCCGTATCGCCACCGACAAACAGCAGCAGGATCACGCCCGCGCGATGTACTATTTGATTCATTCGCTCGACACGACGCGCCTCGTTCAGGACAACGACGGTTGGGAACATACCAGCACGACCGACATCTTCGGCATTCACGATTACGCCCGCGGCGACGAATTAACGGAAAGATATAAAATCCTCGAAGCCGACCGCGCGAGTATTCCGCGCAACGGCAAAGAGGCGACGGCGTTCGGCTATAAATACAACGGCTCGCCGATTGTCGTCACCGAATTCGGCGGCATCGCCTTTCGTATTAATGATCCGAAAAATTCCAACGAATTCGGCTACGGTAATATCGAACCGACCAAAGAGGCATATCTCAAAAGGCTTGATTCAACCGTCACGGCTCTTCGAAACAATCGCGCAATCGTCGGTTATTGTTACACGCAGCTTACCGATGTCGAACAAGAAATCAATGGTTTAATGACTTATGACCGCAAACCGAAAGTCTCACCGGAAGATTATGCAAAAATTTTCGGAAAGTGATTTTGAATGAAAAGATATTTGTGCAAGTCCGGATGTGATGCCAGTCGTCCCGAACGCTCAAACAAGAAACCTAATTGAGGCGGCGGACGAAGAGTCCGCGCTTCATAAAAAATACGGCATGTGCTTCGACCAAGTAGACGTTGCCACGCTGCCCGAAAATTATGAAGAAACATTAACCGAGATTTTCGCCGGCGAGTTTCGCCGATTGAGGCTTTCCGCGCTTAACCCGTATGATGTCGCGCTGGCGAAAATCGAGCGGAATATTAACCGCGAGGAGGTAAAATTTTAGCCCGAACGGAGCCGTTTGATTTATGGATTTTAGAAGACAGATATTTTGAAGAACTCAGATCGTTTTTAGGAATTCCCGAAAGAAAAGATGTGACTCTCCGGCTATGGATCAAAATGGTTGAAGAATCTAGAAGCTCAAAATAATCGAACTGCGGAAAACTCGTGAAGTGCTCCCGCACTAACATGAGTCTAACATGTGAGTTCTCTATTGTAAGTAGCGTTCCAACAGAATTATCATAAGCTATTTTAATCTTTGACCGTCAGGAAATTTCATCTCCCATAATTTTTCAATGTCTGGCAGATTAACTTTAAATTTCGACTTTTGGTTTTCCGTCCGCCGCTAGTTGCAGCATTTCCGATTTAATCTTCAAAGCTAAGACCGTACAAAAAGGATAAGTTTTGCGCAGGCTTCAATAGTATCAAATGAAAATAGGTATTATGGAAAAATCCTAATACCTATTTTTGCAAATCTCTATTTTCTCGCAGGCACATAAAAATAGGTTGGTCACTATTACAGGATTGTTTGCCCGCCGTCAATCACTAGAGCGTATCCGTCAATAAAAGAAGACACATCCGAACCAAGTCGGAGAACCGCATCGGTAATTTCTTCAGGCTCTCCCTTCCTTCCGATTGGCTCTTCCGAAATCACTTTCGACCGTCCCTCAGCCGTGCCGCCGGTGAAGCGATCTATCATCGCAGGGCAATGTATTCGGGAGCTACGGCATTAGAACGCGAATATTTTGCCCGATGTAATCGAGTGTCGCCGATTTCGTCAGTCCGATGATACGTATTTTGGGCAGAATGTGCGCTGCCCTTGATTCCGATAACACTGATACCTGAAGAAATGTTGACAATTGCGCCGTCGCCCTGCTTGAGCAAAAGCGGAATTTCATAATTTCATACAAAGAAAGGCACCGCGCAAATTAGTGTCTATGATCCGGTTCCACTTATCCGCCTCAAAGTAGAAATCCTACATTGTTTTAAACTGCTGACAATTCGTTTTTCCTTTATCTTCGGCAGCAAACCTCAAGCCGCTGCTATTTGGTTTTTTCAAATTTCAGCGCGACCGAATTCATACAATAGCGCAGTCCGGTCGGCTTTGGACCGTCGTCGAAAACGTGACCGAGATGCGAATGGCAGCGGGGGCAAAGAACTTCCGTGCGCGACTCGCCGAGACTGTTGTCGGTTTGTTCGATAATATTTTTCTTGGAGACAGCCTGATAGAAACTAGGCCATCCCGTGCCGGATTCAAATTTCGTTTTCGAACTGAAAAGTTTCAAGTGACACGCCGCGCAATAGTAATCTCCGTTTTCGTGGTTATCGGCGTATTCCCCGGTATAGGGGCGTTCGGTTCCCGCTTCGCGCAAAACGGTATATGCCGCCGGAGTCAGTAATTTCTTCCATTCCGCGTCGGTTTTGATAATCTCTTCGCCGTTAAATTCGTCGTCCGAATTGTTTGAAATAACGGCGGTTTTTTCGTCTTTTTCAGCGAGTAAAGTCTGAATAACTTTTTCCTGAGCGTCGTATGCACCTTCGCCGACGTGCGTGTATCGAATGCGTCCCTGTTTATCGAGAATGATAATGGTAGGCCACGCATTGACGTTGTAGGCGTTCCACGTTTTTCCCTCGTAATCGGTGACGACCGGATAAGTAATTTCGCGTTTTTTCACCGCGCTCGTTAAATTATCGAACACCTTTTCGCTGTCGGTTTCGGGAGTTTCAACGCCGACAATTGTCAATCCTTTGCCGCCATATTTAGAATTGTAGCCTTTCAGCGCGGGCAAAGTGTTGATGCAGTTGTAACAGCCGAACGTCCAGAAATCCACCAGCACGACTTGTCCGCGCAATTTTTCGATTGAAAGCGGTCCGGAATTGATCCACTTGCCTTCGGCAAACTCCGGCGCGGCGTTCGCTTTTTTAGCGGAAATTAAAACGTCTTCGGCGGTTGCCGCCGCATTTTCGTCGGCGATTAAAGGCACGAAAGATTTTTCCGTATCGGCGGATTTGACAGGCTCGACCGGATTTTCAATCGCCGGATTTTTGCTTACTTCGGCGGAAGTGCGACTCGTCGCGCAGCCGGCGACGATGAAACCGCCCACGGCGGCAATTATCATTAAAGCGAAAATAATTTTGTAGCTCATAAAAATTTTATCTCTCTTCCGCATTTATGCGGAACAAATCTGACGCGAGTTTGGCGATGCGGCGAAAAATTCGATTGATCGCCGACAAATCGGTCGGCATTTTACCGACTCAACTTTTCCCGCTCCCTCACAACTTAATAATAGTCAAAAACCTTTCGTTTATTCCCGACTCGAGATTCGACACGAACTTTCAGATAAAAAAGTCCGTTTAATCGTTAAATTAAGCGAATTTCCGCGCATCGAATAATTTTCAAAAAAACTTGCGGTTTTTTCATCGCGTGACGGCTTTCTGCATCGCGTTTGCGGAATCGGCGGCGAATTTGCGTTGAAACAGCGTGACGAACGGAAAACCGATCCGAGCTAAAATGTGATGCGGGCGGGCAAACGATAAAAGCTCATACCAGACCGAATCATCCGCGCGATTCCATTCGACGGTGAATCTTTCCTCGCCTTCCTCGGAATGTCCGGGCAGAGTTCCGAACGCGAAACCGTATCGTTCGATTTCACCGTCTTCCTCCAAAACGTAAATGACGCGGCACGGATTCGTTGAATGACAAAAACCGTGATTGACGACGACGCCAACCGCAGAGCCGACGGCAACCGGCGCGTCGGGCGGATAAAGCCGCGTCCAATCGAGCCGATACATCGTCCAATCTTGAATCGCTTGGCGAGCCGGGGCGAAAGTTTCCGCGCCGCTTCCTAACCGAACGCGGCGATGATTAATCGGATAACCGGAAGGAATTTTATCTTTTGACGCGCCGACTTCCGCGTAGGAAAACGGCAAATCTTTTTGCGCTTCGAGAAAGTTTTTAATCTCAATTTCAGACGGCTCGAACAAGGTGAACATAAATTATTATCAGCCGGCGAAGCGGAAAAACTTAAATCTCACGCGAGAAACATCCGGCGCGTTTTCCCGTCAATCAATTCAAAATCAAATATCACGAGAAAACCTATCGTCTTAAATTCGCGGTCAATCGCGGGCGGGCTGCACACCTTCGCGCCGAAGCGAAGGTAGGTTAGGTAAGGAAAAGTTTCGGCAGATGCCAATCCGCGTCTTCATTTTCGTCGAGAGAATTCTCCGTTTCGCAAACGTATTCGTCGCGAACAGATTTTGGTGAAAAGCGTCGTCGCGCTCGATGCGCCGCACCGCCCGAAAGCCGTCGTTCGCTTTCCAGCGATTGATTTAAAACTTCGGGCGGCAAATTTTCGAGTTGAAATTCGCCCGCGCAGTAAAAATCGGACACCGCACCCGTCTCTTTTTCGACGACTATCAAATGATGACACACTGCGTCGAAACGGTCTTCGTCCAGCCCCGTAATATGCGACGATTCCAACCCTTCGCCGAGTTCGAGATTAAAAACCTCGAACTGCAGACGCAACGCCGACTCGACTTCCTCCGCGTTGCGGGCAAATCGCACGACGTATTGACCGTCGGCGTATTCCGTCGCGGGAATTCCGACGGCGCGGAACGGCGATTGAACCGCTATCATGCTCGTTTGAGCGAGCGATTGAGAATTACTAAAAGCCTGTTTTTGAAACGATTTCATTTTTCTAAGTCCGGGAAGAACCTGATTAATCGAATGATTTTGCCTGACAATAGTTATCGGCAGACGGCAGGCTTATCCGATAATTTTTTCTTAAAACTTTTCCTCATCTGAAATAAAATGCCTCGAAGTCCAAGTTATATTCCTAACCCTTAAATGCTCAGTAAATCTTTTAAATCCGTGTTCGTCCGCATTATCACTGTTCGCGCTGCCGCGCCGACTAAAAAAGTTTGTTTCTTTAATCGCCGCAATTTCAGCACTTAAAAGTAAAAATACTGCTCGTGCCTTCGGTGAAAATTACCGGATTTTCGCCGTTTTCGATTTTCTCAAAAATCTTTCGCGCCGCCCGCAGGATGTCGCGGCGGTTTTGCCGGTTGACGAAAACAGTGCCGATATTTTTAGCCTGTCTGCCGATCAAAAACCAACCGGCGACTTCGCTTTTGGCGACGAAAAAACATCCGACGATTGCGCCGAACGCCGCGATGTCCATATATCTCAGATGATTTGAAACGAGAAAAAACGGCGGCGGCACTTTGCCGCGCGTTTCGATTTTCATCTTCGCAATTTTAGCGGTCGCCGCCGCCCGCCTGGAAAACATCCGCTTGCGCCAACCGCGTTTCTCCGCCGCCAAGAATCTGCCCGCCGACCAAATCGCATAAAGCCCGCCGGACATTATCAATAAACTTGCGAGGCGAAAAAAAGCCCGGAAATTTCTTTCAAGCATTAACCATCTTCGGCGGCAACAGCATATTTATTGATGATTGCCTCGACTTTTTGGCGTTCAAACCGTTTCCGGGAAAAGACGACTTTAAAATTCCGAAAGCGCGGAATAGATTTCGGCTGAATCGGCATTTACAAGCAATATTTATTTGACGACAAACAACAGACGCGATCTTCGGCTGAAATTTTTAAATGTTTTGGCTGAAAGGATCAGCGATGCGGGCGGAGAATTCGAGCCGCGAACGGCGGAAAATTATAAAGGAGCGATTAATGTCAGAAACAGCGGCGGAAGTTTTGATCGAGACGATTATCGAGTGGGGCGTGGACACGGTTTTCGGACTTCCCGGCGACGGCATCAACGGGCTGATGGAAGCCTTGCGCGTGCGGCAGGAGCAGATCAAATTTATTCAGGTGCGCCACGAGGAAGCCGCCGCTTTTATGGCTTGCGCTTATGCGAAATACACGGGAAAGCTCGGCTGCTGTCTCGCAACAAGCGGTCCCGGCGGCATTCATCTGCTCAATGGTTTGTATGACGCGAAGATGGATCAAGCTCCGGTTTTGGCGATTACCGGACAGACTTTTTCCGATTTGAAAGGCAGCAATTTCCAGCAGGAAGTCAATATGACGCAGCTTTTTTCCGATGTCGCCGTTTACAATCAGGAGGTCATCAATCCGAATCAAATCCGGATGCTCGCCAACGAAGCCTGCCGCCACGCGCTCAATCATCGAGGGGTCGCGCACATCACTTTTCCGGTTGATTATCAGGACGCGAAAGTTACAAAGAAAACCACGCTGCACAAAGTCAAAGGCTCGACCAATGCCGAATGGAGCCAGCCGGTTTCCACGCCGCCCGCGAGCGAATTACAAAAGGCGGCGCAGATTTTAAACGATGCGACGAAGCCGGTCATTCTCGTCGGGCGCGGCGCGTTAAAAGCGAGCGCGGAAGTTATCGAATTGGCGGGAAAACTCGGCGCGCCGATTGTCAAAGCGTTACTCGGCAAAGCCGTCGTGCCGGACGATCATCCGCTGACGACCGGCGGGCTTGGACTTTTGGGAACGACACCTTCGCAAAACGCGATGGAAAATTGCGACGGGCTGCTGATGATCGGAACGTCGTTTCCGTATATGGAATTTTTGCCGAAACCGGGCGAGGCGAAAGGCATTCAGATTGACGATAAAGCCGACCGTATCGGCTTGCGCTACCCGATGGAAATCGGTCTCGTCGGCGACGCGCAACCGACGGTCGCCGCTTTGTCGCGGTTAGTCGAACACAAAGAAGACCGCTCGTTTTTAGAGAAGGCGCAAAGCGAGATGAAGGATTGGTGGGAGCTGATGGAAACCCGCGCGATGCGCGATGAAACGCCGATCAAACCGCAGCGCGTCGCTCACGAATTATCGAAATTAGCCGACGACGACGCGATCATTTCCGGCGACTCCGGCACGAACACGACCTGGATCGCCAGACATTTCAAGATACGCGGCACACAGCAATTTTCGTGTTCCGGCACGCTGGCGACGATGGCTCCGGGCTTGCCGTATTCGATTGCGGCGGCGGTTGCTTTTCCGCAAAAACAATCAATCGCGTTTGTCGGCGACGGCGGTTTTACGATGCTGATGGGCGAGTTCGTGACGGCGGTTAAATACAAACTGCCGATCACGGTCGTGATTGTTAAAAACAATACTTTGGGGCAAATCAAATGGGAGCAAATCGTTTTTCTCGGCAATCCCGAATACGGCTGCGAACTCGAAGATATTAACTTTGCGAAATTCGCCGAAGCGTGCGGCGGACTCGGCTTCACGGTCGAAAAACCCGAAGACATCGCGCCGACTTTGGAAAAGGCTTTAGCGTCCGGCAGACCGTCAATCGTCGAAGTTTACGTTGACGAGTTCGAGCCGCCGATGCCGCCGAAAATCAGCGTTGACCAAGCCGCGAAATTCGCCCAGGCGTTGATTAAAGGGGAGCCGAACGGCAAGAAAATCGCGCTGACGATTTTCCGCGACAAGCTGACCGAGTTGTTCTAAAAATCAAACCGTCAAATGAAATTATTTCTGAAAATGAAAATGCAGATATTCGCATATGAACGCTGATTTTTCTTCTATCTGCGTTCATCCGCGATTTCGTTTCTCTCCGCCTAAAGAATGAGTAAAGACAAATCAAATATCGTCAAAACCGAAGTTCGCCTCATCAGCGTTCCGGTCGAACCGCCGCGCGGCGACGCGATTCAGAAATTCGACGCTCTCGAAATTCCGCTCGTTTCGATCACGGACGAAAGCGGCGCGACGGGAATCGGCTTTGGCTATACCATCGGCGCGGGCGGCGCGGCGATTGTCGAACTGCTGAATAAAGAATTATTGCCGCAGCTCGAAGATGAAGATTCGCGCCGGATTTCATATCTGCACGAACTTTTGGAAAAGAGCATTCACGCGCTCACGCCCGGCTGTATTTCTTCGACCGCGCTCGCGGCGATTGATGTCGCGCTGTGGGATTTAGCCGGAAAGCGAACTGAAACGCCGCTTTATATTTTGCTCGGCGGCGCGAAAGAAAAAGTTCCGATTTACAACACGCACGTCGGCTGGCTCAATCGCTCGCTCAAGGAAGTCGTCGCGCTTTCCAAAGAAGCGGTCAAAAAAGACGGCTTTCGCGCCCTGAAACTAAAGGTCGGTAAAGAAGACAAATACGAAGACGAAGAGCGCGTCGGCAAAGTGCGTGAAGCCGTCGGCAGAGACGTGAGCCTGATGATTGACGCGAATCAATCGTGGACGATTGATGAAGCCGTGCCGCGTCTCAAACTGCTTGAAAAATTCGATCTCGTCTGGATTGAAGAACCGCTGCTTGCCACCGATCTGCAAAATTTCAAAAAGCTCGGAAGATACACGAACATCGCGCGAGCGGGCGGCGAAAGTATTTATTCGATTGCTGATTTTTACCACGCGATCAGAGAAGACGCGCTGGATATTTTGCAGCCGGACGCGGCGCGCATCGGCGGAATTTCCAACGCGATCAAAGTTTGCCATCTGGCGAAAGCGGCGAATCTGCACGTCGCGCCGCACGTTTCCCCGGAGCTTTCCGTGACGATTGCGGCGGCGGTTTCCAATAGTATGTTCGTCGAATATATCCCGCAGATGAATCCGATTTTGAAAACGCATTTGGAGATCAAAGACGGCTGCGCGATTCCGTTCGACGCGCCCGGACACGGCATTGAATTCGACGAAGACGCACTCAAAAAATACGAGGTGAAATAATGGCAACCAATATCGAAACCCACGAGAAAAATTCTCCGCTGATTCAAATTCAGTCCAAACAGCCGCCCGTCAATGGTAATGGCAACGGTAAAAACAGCGAAAGCAAAACTGCGCCGGTAACGCTCGATGTCGAATCGTTGATCGCCGAATTGAAATCGAATCTCAAGGGCGAAGTGCGTTTTGATGCGGGCAGCCGCGCTTTGTATGCGACCGACGCTTCCAATTATCGTCAGATTCCGATTGGTGTCGTCGTTCCGAAAACCGTCGAAGATGTCGTGGCGACGGTTGCCGCGTGTCGCCGCGTCGGTGCGCCGATTTTGTCTCGCGGCGGCGCGACTTCGCTTGCCGGGCAAACCTGCAACGTCGCGGTGATTATGGATTTCTCGAAATATCTGAACAAAATTTTATCCATTGATGTCGAAAACAAAATCGGGACGGCGCAGCCGGGCTGCGTGCTGGATAAATTTCGCAAGGAAGCGGAAAAACACGGTATCACGTTCGGACCCGATCCTTCGACGCACAATCGCAACACGCTCGGCGGAATGATCGGCAACGATTCGTGCGGCACGCATTCGATTATGGCGGCGAACGAAGGCGACGGACCGAAAACCGCCGATAATATCGAGGAATTGGAGATTTTACTTTACGACGGTACGCGAATGCGCGTCGGCAAAACGAGCGACGAAGAACTCGAAAATATTATCAATGAAGGCGGGCGGCGCGGCGAGATTTATCAAAAATTAAAAACTCTGCGCGACAAATACGCCGATTTGATCCGCGAAAGATTCGTCAACATTCCGCGCCGCGTTTCTGGTTTTAATTTGCAGTATCTCCTGCCCGAAAACGGATTCAATGTCGCTCGCGCTTTGGTCGGCACGGAAAGCACTTGCGTCACGGTTCTGGAAGCGAAGTTAAATTTAATTCCGAATCCGAAATTCCGCACGGTGGTCATTCTCGGCTACGAAGACATTTTCAGCGCGGGTGATAATGTGATGCAAGTGATGAAGCATCGCCCGATTGCGTGCGAAGGTTTGGACGACGTTTTGATTCAGTTGATGAAGAAAAAACATCTTCAGCCGCAGGAAGTCGAATTGCTGCCGAAAGGCAACGGTTGGTTATTAATCGAGTTCGGCGGCGAAACCGAAGACGAAGTTAATAAAAAAGCGCAAAAACTGATGGCGGATTTGAAGAGAAATTCAAACGCGCCGACGATGAAACACATCGAGGAACAGGACGAGCAGAAAAAATTCTGGAAAGTGCGCGAAGCCGGTTTGGGCGCGACCGCGTTCGGGATGGAAGGCGAAATGACGTTTGCCGGTTGGGAAGATTCCGCCGTGCCGCCCGAAGTCATCGGCGATTATATGCGCGATCTGAAAAAACTTTTTAAAAAATACGAATACCGCGTTTCGATTTACGGGCATCTCGGACAAGGCTGCGTGCATTGCAGCATTCCGTTCGATTTTATGACCGCCGAAGGTGTCAAAAATTTCAAATCGTTTATTTACGAAGCGACGGATTTGGTTTTGAAATACGGCGGTTCTTTGTCGGGCGAACACGGCGACGGGCAGGCTCGCGGCGAACTTTTGCCGAAAATGTACGGCGATGATTTGGTCAATGCTTTTCGCGAATTCAAAATGATTTTCGACCCGGATTGGAAAATGAATCCGGGCAAATCGGTTGACGCGTATAAAATCGACGAAAATCTGCGGCTGACTCCGGCATACAATCCCTGGCGAACCGAAACGCATTTTCAATACCCGGAAGACTATGGAAGTTTCGCTCACGCGACGGCGCGCTGCGTCGGCGCGGGCGTGTGCCGGCGCGATGACGGCGTGGGCGTGATGTGTCCGAGTTATCGCGTGACGATGGAAGAAGAACATTCGACACGCGGACGGGCGCGTCTGCTTTTTGAAATGCTCGAAGGCGAAGCCATCGGCAAAAACAAATGGAAAGATGAAGCCGTCAAGGACGCACTCGATTTGTGTATGGCGTGCAAAGGCTGCAAAGGCGATTGTCCGGTGCAGGTTGATATGGCGAGTTACAAAGCCGAATTTCTCTCGCATTATTACGAAGGAAAATTGCGCCCGCGTCACGCTTTTGCGTTCGGCTTAATCAACAAATGGGCAAAGCTCGCCGCGTTCGCGCCGTTTATCCCAAACTTTTTCACGTCAACGCCAATTCTCAAAAACATCGCCAAATTTGCCGCCAACGTCGCGCCCGAAAGAGACGTGCCGCAATTTGCCCGGCAGACTTTTCGCAGTTGGCTTCTGAAACGTGAAACTAAACTAAACGACAAACGCAAAAATTACATCGCCGCGTCCGCCAACCAAAATCGCCCGCAGGTTATTTTGTGGGCTGACACCTTCAACAATAATTTTCACACGACGACGGCGCAGGCGGCGCACGAAGTTTTGGAAGCCGCCGGTTTTCAGGTTCTCGTGCCGCGTCAAAATTTGTGCTGCGGTCGCCCGCTTTACGATTACGGTTTTATGGGCGAGGCGAAAAAATATCTGCGGAGAATTATCGAAACGATGCGCGAGGAAATTCAAGCCGGAATTCCGATGGTCGCGCTCGAACCGAGCTGCGCGTCGGTTTTCCGCGACGAACTCGTCAATCTTTTTCCGCACGACGAAGATGCCAAACGCCTGTGCGCTCAAACTTTCGTCTTGAGCGAATTTCTGGTCAAACACGCCAAGGATTTCGAGTTGCCGAAACTCAATCGCAAAGCCGTCGTTCACGGTCATTGTCATCACAAATCAATTATGAAAATGACCGACGAGGAAAAGATTTTGAAGGAAATGAACATCGAATGCGAAACGCCCGAAGAGGGCTGCTGCGGAATGGCGGGCGCGTTCGGTTTTGAAAAAGGCGAGCATTACGAAGTGGCGATCAAATGCGGCGAAAGTAAATTATTGCCCGCCGTGCGCGAAGCGGGCGACGAAACTTTAATCATCGCCGACGGCTTCAGCTGCCGCGAGCAGATTACGCAAAAAACCGAACGCGAGCCGCTGCATCTGGCGCAAATTATTCAGATGGGTTTGCCGAAAGATTCCAAAGTTGCAGTTCCGCTGACCGTCGCCGAAAGCAACGGAAAATTCGGCGGCGCGTTAAATTCGAGTCTTGTAAACTTCGCTTATAAAATCAGTAACGGAATCAGGATGCTGACCGGATTGATTCCCAAAATAAACGGCGCGAAACGACGCAAGACGAATAATCGAGTTCGTGTCTAAGTTTTTTATGAGGTGCAATTGATTTGAGCGATAAGCATTACGATTTCATAGTGATCGGCACGGGCGCGGGCGGCGGCACGATTGCCAACAAACTTGCGCGGGCGGGCAGGAAAATCCTGATTCTCGAACGCGGCGATTTTCTTCCGCGCGAAAAAGATAACTGGAATTCGGCGGCGGTCGAGGTGGACAAAAAATATCAGACGGACGAAGTTTGGCAGGATGCCGACGGGAAGGAATTTAATCCGCAGCAGCATTATTACGTCGGCGGAAATACCAAAGCCTATGGCGCGGCGTTGCTGCGGATGCGGGAAAAAGATTTCGGCGAAGTGCTGCATTACGAAGGCGTTTCGCCGGCGTGGGATTTGTCTTACGCGGACTTCGAGCCATATTACGCGGCTGCCGAACGGCTTTACAAAGTGCGCGGAGCGCGCGGCGAAGACCCGACCGAACCCTGGTCAAGCCGCAACTACGATTTTCCGGCAGTCAAACACGAACCGCGTATCGCGCAGCTGGCGGAAGATTTTGCGGCGCAGGGCTTGAAACCGTTTCACATCCCGCTCGGCATTATGCGGGATAACGACGATCCGCAGAGCAAATGTATCCGCTGCGACACCTGCGACGGTTACCCGTGTTTGGTGCGGGCGAAATCCGACGCGGAAGTTTTGGCGATCAATCCGATTTTGAATTCACCGAATGTCACGATGCTGACGAATTCATTGGTGACGAACTTGGAAACGAACGCGAGCGGCAGCGAAATCGCCGCCGTCAATGTCGAAAGAAACGGCGAGAAATTAAAATTCACCGCCGACGTTTTCGTCGTCTCGTGCGGAGCGATCAATTCGGCGGCGTTGCTGCTGCGTTCGGCGAACGACAGGCATCCGCGCGGGCTGGCGAATTCGAGCGATCTCGTCGGGCGCAATCTGATGAAGCACAACAACTCGATTATGCTGGCGGTGTCGCGCTGCGAAGTGAATACGACTTTTCAAAAGACGCTCGGCATCAACGATTTTTATTTCGCCTCCGATGCCTGGGAATATCCGATGGGCAATATCTCGTTTATTTCCAGCGTGGACGGCACGACGCTCGCCGCGCACGCGCCGATTCCGTTGCCCGGTTTTACGCTCGAAATGGTGGCGCAACATTCGCTGGTTTTCTGGTTAATTACCGAAGATTTGCCCGACCCGAACAACCGCGTCACGCTCGCCAAAGACGGCTCGATCATTCTTGCCTATAAAAACAACAATACTCACGCGCACGAACGCTTGAAGGCAAAAACCAAAGAATTGATGACCAATCAGCGAAAGTGCGAAGTTCACGGAAACAGTTGTCATATTGGAATGTTTGCCGCCAACATTCACGTCAGTGAAAAAATTCCGCTTGCCGGAGTCGCGCATCAAAACGGCACTTTGCGCTTCGGCAGCGATTCGCAAACTTCGGTTCTCGATCTCAATTGCCGGACGCACGACATCCAAAATCTCTATGTGGTTGACGGCAGTTTCTTTCCTTCGAGTTCGTCCGCCAATCCGAGTTTGACGATTATGGCGAACGCATTGCGCGTCGGGGAATATCTGGTCGGCGAACAAGGATAAAGAAAGTGAAAAAGGGAGATTATGAAAAATACGATTGTCAAAGTCATCATCGCCGGCGCGGTTGCCGGAATCGTCGCTACCGGAATTAAAACCGTTTGGGAAAAAGGTTTTCCGGCGCGGGCTGAATCAACCGATTCGCCGCCTTTGATTTTGGCGGACAGAGCGAAGCAATCTGCCGGTGAAGGAAAATTGACCGAGGAGCAAAAACCGCCGCTCGAAACGACGATTCATTGGACTTTCGGCATTACGGTTTGTTTGATTTACAGCATCCTGGCGGAAAAATATCCGCGGGCGAGATTCGGTTATGGTCTGTTGTTCGGTGCGGCGTTATACGCCGTAACTCACGGAAGCGTTTTGCCCGCGCTCGACACCGAGCCTTGGTTTTTCAACAACAAACCCGAATACGCTCTGAGCGAATTCGGCAGTCATCTGGCATTCGGCGCGACGACGGAAATTGTCCGCAGATTTATCAGCGGGAAGCTGGATTGATGAAACGAAAAACGATTGCGGCAGAAAAAAAATCACTCGATAAAACGTCGGTTTCGCACATCGAATCAATCGGTTTTACCGTTTCGGTGATGGATCGGGCGATTGATTTTTACACGCGGATTTTGTCGTTTGAAAGAATCTCCGACACGGAAATCTGGGGCGCGGAAATTGAAAATTTGAGCGGCGTTTTCGGAGCGCGAATTCGCGTCGCGCAATTGCGGTTGGGCGACGAAATTCTCGAATTAAGCGAATATCTAACGCCGACCGGCAGATTGATTCCGGTTGATTCGCGCAACAACGATTATTGGTTTCAGCACGTTGCCGTCGTCGTCAACGATCTGGACAAAGCCTATAAAATATTGCGTCAAAATAAAGTCGGACATTCATCGAACGCGCCGCAGACTTTGCCCGATTATTTGAAAGATGCCGCCGGAATCAAGGCGTTTTATTTCAAAGATTTTGACAATCATATTTTGGAATTAATCGAATTTCCGCCGGACAAAGTAAAACGGAAATGGCGCGAAGCGGCGAAAGACCAAAGCAAATTGTTTCTGGGAATTGATCACACGGCGATTGTCGTCGCGGACACGCGAGAAAGTCTCGAATTTTATCGAGACGCATTGAAGATGAAAGTTTCCGGCGAGAGCGAAAATTACGGCGACGAACAGGAACATCTGAATAATGTTCGCGGAGCGCGATTGCGCGTCACGAGTTTGCAAACCGAAAATGCGGGCATCGGAGTCGAATTGTTGGAATATCTGTCGCCCACGGACGGAAAACCGTTTCCCAAAGATTCACAAGCCAACGATTTATGGCACTGTCAGACGACATTTGCGGCTGCCGAAATAAATGTCTTGGAAATGGAATTAAAACGCCGAAAAATGGATTTAATTTCAGACGGCATCATCGAATTTGAAACCGCGCCGCCCGACTTCAAAAAAGCGTTGCTGATTCGTGATGCGGACGGACACGCCGTGAGAATTACCGGCGAATAATAAGCGCAGCCAAGACGAGGAAGTTTTTTTGATTTTTGATGATGCGTCGAATCATTCCGAAATAATTTCGGATGGGAGAATTATTTTTATGCCGGAAATTGTCGGTTGGATAGGTTCGTTGATACTTGTTTTGACGATGGGAAAACAGGTTTATAACCAATGGTCTGAAGGCAGCAGCAAAGGCGTATCAGTCTGGCTTTTTATCGGACAAATCTCCGCTTCGACCGCGCTCGGAATTTATAGTTTTTTAATCTGGAATCCGGTTTTTATATTCACGAATTCGCTTCTGATTATCGTCGCAATTTTAGGATTAATAATTGCGATTTACCAGAAAAAAGACGACGAAGAAACAGATGACTGAGATAAAATTTGGACGGCTGATTTCAGCGAAATATTTAAGAGAAAAAGCTAAAAAAATGGTAACTAAAGAAAAAATAAAATTAAACGGCGATGCTGAATCCGTCGAATTAAAGCAAGTTTCCGATCAGCCGAACAAACCGGAAGTCGTTGTCATTACGGGCGCGTCGGCGGGCTTGGGACGCGCGATTGTCCGGCGATTCGCCGAAGACGGAGCGCATATCGGACTCGTCGCCCGCAATATTGACGGACTCGAAGGCGCGAAAAAAGATGTCGAAGATTCGGGCGGCAGAGCAATTATTATTCAAGGCGACGTTGCCGACCCGGAAACGACGGAACGCGCCGCGCAGATAGTTGAAACGGAATTCGGCGCGATTGACGTTTGGATCAATAACGCGATGGTTTCGGTCTTTTCGCCCGTCAAGGAAATGCAGCCGGATGAATACAAGCGCGTCACGGAAGTTACCTATCTCGGCGTGGTTTACGGAACGCTCGCCGCTTTGAAAAGAATGCTGCCGCGCGATAAAGGCGTAATTGTGCAGGTCGGTTCCGCGCTCGCTTATCGCGGCATTCCTCTGCAGTCGGCGTACTGCGCGTCGAAACACGCGATTGAAGGTTTTATGGATTCTCTGCGCTCGGAATTGATTCACGACGAATCGAACGTCCGCGCCTCGACGGTGCAGATGCCGGCGATGAATACCACGCAGTTCGGCTGGGTGAAATCGCGTCTGCCGAATAAACCGCAGCCCGTGCCGCCGATCTACCAGCCGGAAATCGGCGCGGAAGCCGTCCATTTTGTCGCGCACAATAATCGCCGCGAAATGTATGTCGGTTATCCGACGGTCGAAGCGATTGTCGGCAACAAAATCGTGCCGTCGCTCGGCGATTGGTATCTCGGGAAAGGCGGTTACGAAGCGCAGCAAACCGACGAGCCGGTTGAGCCGAACCGACCGGACAATCTCTGGGAAGCCGTTCCCGGCGACCACGGCGCGCACGGCACTTTCGACGCGCGTTCGATAGATTTCAGCCCGCAGGTCTGGGCGAATAAAAATCGCGGCAAGGTCGCGCTGGCAGGACTCGGAATCGCGGCAGGATTGGCGTTGCTGTGGAAGAAATCGAAAGACTAAATGAGTTTGGAGTTCACGCCTGCGCGTGTAAAAAATCAATTATGACAAAAGAAAACGACAATGCGATAGCCAAAATTTTTGAAGGTTACAAAGGCGGCGATGAAATGCCGCTCGCCGGATACGCGGCTTTGTTCGGTGTCTATAATATAGCGATTTTGGTAATGCTTTTAAGCGAGAAACCATGCAAGCAAAAATGGCTTGACGACATTAATTTGACGGATATTTTACTGCTCGGCGCGGCGACTTACAAAGTGAGTCGCATCATCAGCAGCGACCGCGTAACCAGCCCTTTGCGCGCGCCGTTTATGGAATATATCGAACCTGACGGAGCGAGCGAAGTCAAAGAAAAAGTGCGCGGAAAAGGCTTGCAGCGAGCGGTCGGCGATCTTCTCCACTGCCCGTTTTGTTTAGGCTCGTGGGTCGCCGCCGCGCTCGGTACGGGTTTGATCGTCAGACCGAAAACAACCCGTTTTGTTTCCAAGGTATTCGCCGTCGTCGCGCTCGCCGACGTTTTTCAGCACGCTTACGGAGTTTTGAAAGATAAAGAAAAATAGAAAGCGTTGGAGTATTAAAAATAAAATTCTGACCAACGCGGGAAATATAAGATGAGCATCAATTTCAATTGTGATTTGACGGGCGCGGCAACCACGCTCGAACATTTTTGGGAGCATACCGTCGGCAGCGGACACGCGCCGCTCGCGCTGCGCGCCGATTGGCAGGCGCAGCTAAAAAAAACGAGCGCGGAATTAGGCTTTCAATACGTTCGTTTTCACGGCTTATTCTCCTTGCCGATGGACACGCTGATCATTCAGGAAGACGAATTTCTTTATTCGTTTTTTAATGCCGATCAGATTTTCGATTTTCTAATCTCAATCGGGATGAAGCCGTTTGTCGAGCTGAGCTTTATGCCGACCGCGCTGTCTTCGGGCAACAAAACGGTTTTTCATTACAACTCCAACATCACGCCGCCGAAAGATTATAAAAAATGGGCGGAACTGATTGCCAAAATCGTTTCGCATTGGGTCGAGCGTTACGGCATCCGGGAAGTTCGGACGTGGTTTTTCGAGGTTTGGAACGAGCCGAACATAAAAGATTTTTGGGCGGGCGATCAGAAAGAATATTTCAAACTGTATAAATTCACCGTCGAAGCGATCAAGAAAATTGACAAAAAATTGAGCGTCGGCGGACCGGCGACGGCGAAAAACGAATGGGTCGAGGATTTCGTCGAATTCTGCGAAAAAAATAAATTGCCTGCCGATTTCGTTTCGACGCATCATTATCCGACCGACGCTTTCGGCGAGGTCAGCGACGATACCGTCGAACAGCTTGCCGCGAGCCGCCGCAGTATTTTGCGCGAGCAGACGCAGGACGTTTTCCGGCAGGCGAAAGGCAAGCCCGTTTATTATACCGAGTGGAACGCTTCGTCGAATCCGCGCGACGATTTGCACGACGAATCTTACGCCGCCGCTTTCGTCACCAAGACGATAATGGAAGCGAACGGCTTGGTGCAGGGTTACAGCTTTTGGACTTTCACCGACATTTTTGAGGAAAATTATTTCCCTTCGTGTCCGTTTCACGGCGGTTTCGGCTTGCAGAACATTCACGGCGTTCCGAAGCCGACGTATCGCGCTTTTGAATTATTACACCGGCTCGGAAACGAACAATTACTGGTTGACGGTTTGCACGCGACGGTTGACGCATTCGTCGTGCGAAA
>CAXTMQ010000030.1:23907-25855 GCA_964245305.1 uncultured Pyrinomonadaceae bacterium | reverse complement strand
GCGGCGCGTTCGGCGCGGAGATTTTCATTGGCGAGCGTGTTGACGCTGCCGACGATGAAACTTCTGTAAATCTCGTTCAAAGTCGTCTCAATAAAAAAATTCGAGGCGAGCGTGAAGAGCGCGAAATTTTTCGTCGCCTGATAAAGCAGAGAAATCTGCGGGCTGAAAGCCGTTTCGCGGCGTGTCGGAAAATCGATGACGCTGGTTTGATTCACGGCGAGCGTTTTCGTCGCGTTTGAAGCGTCGAAATTGCGCCAGGAATCAAATCTCGCGCTGCCTGCCAAAACGAAACGCGAGCCGATTTTGGCGAAATCCTGCACAAAAACTCCGAAGGTTTGCTCACGTCCGCCAGCCGCGCTCAGGCTCGTCGCGCGGTTGTTGAAAAATCCAATTTCATCGCTCGCGCCGCGCACTTCACGCGCTTCGATTCCGGCGACGACGGTTTGATTTTTTAAAAATACGCCGGAAAATTGTCCTGAAAATCCCAAATTCCGCGCCGGAACGCGCTGCAGACGAATCAAACTTTCGCTGTTTCGATCCGCGCTGACCGAAGAAAACGTCTGGTCATAAACCTGCGTTCCGCCATAAACGCGCCAATCAAAATTCAAACTTACAACCTTGAACCTTGAAATTTGAACTTTCGTATCTCCGCCGAAAACAAATTCGCGCAAATGCGTTCGATTGATTTGCGCGGGCGTTCCGTTCGTTCTGGCTTCGCCGAAATACGAAGTTTTGAGAAAAACATTTGCCGTCTCGTCGAAGTTTTTCGCCAGACGCGCCGAAAGATTCGTGTTTTTTGAACCGGCAAAACTGTCCGCCGCGCCGCGCTCTTTTTCGTCAATCAAAATGTAGCCGCGCGTTTGAAAATTTGCCGCGACGAAATCCGCCGTCCAATCTTTGAAGGCGAAACCGAACGCGGTCGAACCGGAAAATGTCCGCTGTGTTCCGCCGAAAATTTCCGCTGAAAACAAATATTTTTCCGTTGTTTTTTTCGGTAAAATATTGACTGTTCCGCTCAAAGAATCGCTTCCGTAGAGGCTCGACGCGCCGCCGCGCAAAACCTCGACGCGCTCGACTGCAATCGTCGGAACGCGACTCCACTGCACCCATCCGCCGAAAACATCGTTGAGCGGAACGCCGTCGAGCAAAATCAACGAACGACTCGCGCCGCTCGCGCCGACTCCGCGCAGAGACGCGCCCTGCGCGGTCGGATTCGCATAACGACTGCCCGAACGCCTAAAAAGCGAAAATCCGGCGACTTGCCGCAAAACGTCGTCAATCGCGGGCGCGGCGGTCGTCGCAATTTCCGCTTTGGAAAGCGAAACGACGCTCGCCGGAGTTTCGCTCAAACGAGTTTCGGCGCGCGTTGCCGTGACGACGACATCTTCCCGAACCGAATCGGGAACGAGCGTGAAAACCGCGTCGGACGGAAAATCTTGCAATTTTTCAAACTTTTGACGTAAAATAGAAAAGCCTTGCGCTTCGACGACGAGCGTAAAACCTTCGTTAAAATTTGTCCCGCAGAAGAATTTTCCGCCCGTTTCCGTTTGACAGAGAACCGTTCGATTAAAATTTGAAATGATTTTAACCGTCGCGTTTTCGACGGACGAGCCGGCGGCATCAACGATTTTCCCGCGCAAGCCCGTCGAATTGTTTTCCTGCGAAAAAGACGGCAGACAAACAATTAAAATTAAAATCGAGACGAAAAAAAACTTCATTCCGAAAAGTTTATCAATTCTCAAAGCGATAACAAACAAATGCACGACGGCTTTCAGAAAACCCTAAAAAAATCGAAGAAGAACACGGTTATGCCGCTCGCCTCGCGCCGCAAAATTCTCGTTCTTTTCGGGACGCGCCCCGAAGCGATCAAACTCGCGCCCGTCATTCTCGAACTCAAAAAAAATCCGCGTTTTCAAACTATCGTCGTTTCCTCGAGCCAGCACACGGA
>CAXTMQ010000030.1:0-23897 GCA_964245305.1 uncultured Pyrinomonadaceae bacterium | reverse complement strand
ACACGGATTTGCTCAAGCCGTTTTTGAAGATTTTTAATCTCGAAATTGATTTCGATTTGCGGGTGATGACCGCGAATCAAACGCCGAATCAAGTCGCCGCGCGTGTTTTGACGGCTTTGGATGAAATTCTCGAACGCGAAAAGCCCGAAGCGATTCTCGTGCAGGGCGATACGACGACGGCTTTCGCGGGCGCGTTCGCCGCGTTTAACCGAAAAATAAAAATCGGACACGTCGAAGCCGGACTTCGTTCGGGCGACGCTTTGAATCCGTTTCCCGAAGAAATGAATCGCCGCCTCGTTTCAAAAATGGCGACGTGGCATTTCTGCGCGACGAAAAATAACTGCGAAACGCTTTTGTCGGAAAATGGGGACGCGAAAAATATTTTTCAAACGGGAAATACGGTCGTTGACGCTCTGCAATTTGTTCTCGCAAATTCAAAACCGAGCCGAAAAATCGAAAAAATAATTCGGCAAACCACGCCGTTTAAGCGTATCTTATTAACGACGCATCGCCGCGAAAGTTTCGGCTCGACGATGACCGGAAATCTGGAAATATTGCGCGATTTTGTTGAAAAAAAAGCGGACGTTTGTTTGATTTTTCCCGTTCATCCGAATCCGAACGTCCGCGCGGCGACCGAAGAAATTTTGGCGAACCGGGAAAGAATTTTTCTGCTCGAACCGCTCGATTACACCGATTTTGCGGCATTGATGCGCGCCGCGTGGCTGATCGCTTCCGATTCGGGCGGCGTTCAGGAAGAAGCACCGAGTTTCGGAAAACCTTTGCTCGTTTTAAGAAAAAATACCGAACGCACCGAAGCGATTGAAGCGAAGATCGCCAAACTCGTCGGCGGAGATTTAGAAAAACTTTTGGAGGAAAACTACGCCGACGAAACTTGGATAAACTCGGTGCGGAAAATCGAAAATCCGTTCGGCGACGGACACGCGGCAAGACGCATCGTCGAAATCCTGGAATGCGAATTATTTCCGGCGGCAAACGCTGCCGGTAACAATCGCAAATCGCAAATCGCAAATCGCAAATGACCAATTCTCCTCAAAAAAAGACGCACCTTTTGACCGTTCTGGTCGAAGATTATTATCACGTCGGCGCGTTCGAGAATCTGATCCGCGAGCGCAACTGGTCGCGCTTCGAGCCGCGCTTTGAGCGAAATACGCTGAAAACGCTCGATTTGCTCGATGAGTTTGACGCGAAAGCGACTTTTTTCGTTCTCGGCTGGATCGCCGAGCAGAATCCGCGCGTCGTCCGCGAAATCGTTGATCGCGGACACGAATTGGCGAGTCGCGGTTTTTATCATCGCAGCTTGAAAAATCTGACAATCGAAGAATTCCGCGAAGACATCCGCCGCACAAACGCGATTTTGGAAGACGCGGCGGGACAAAAAATTGTCGGTTATCGCGCGGCGGAAAAATTGGATTTCAGAAAAGACGAATGGATTTTAGACGTTCTGGCGGAAGAAAATTTCGCTTACGACGCTTCGTTTTTGCCGACGCAAAAAGACGCGAAGGAAAAGCGTTTCGCGCATCAGATTCACCGAAACGGAAAAATTATCGAAGAATTTCCGTATTCGACGCGCAACGTCGGCATCGGTTTGCTGCCGATTTCCGGCGGCAACTATTTCCGGCAAATTCCGCACACCTTGATGCGCCACGCCGTTCACGATTGGCAGAAACGCTACGACAAACCGTTTACGCTGTATTTTCACGTTTGGGAACTCGACCCGGAACAGCCGCGCATTTCGGCGGCATCTAATTACAACCGCATTCGCCATTACCGCAAGCTCGATAAAATGGAATGGGTTATCAGAGAATACTTGCGGAAATACGATTTCACGACCGCCGCCGGTTTTCTCGGATTGACCGACGAATTACGAATTGCGAATTACGAACTGCGAAGCGAACAGCCCGTTTTGGAAGCGGCGAAAACGGGAATTCAAAGTTTGAAGCCGGAAATTACGATTGTGATTCCGTGTTATAACGAAGAACCGACGCTGCCTTATCTGGCAAACACTTTGCGAAGCGTCGAGGCGGAATTAAAAGAAAATTACCAACCGAATTTCATTTTCGTGGACGACGCGAGCCGCGACGAAACTTTCGACAAATTGCAGGAACTTTTCGGCAATCGCGCGAACGTCTCGATAATTCGCCACGAAACGAATCAAGGTGTCGCGGCGGGCATTATGACCGGCATTAAAAACGCCGAAACGGAAATCGTCTGCTCGATGGACTGCGACTGCACATACGATCCGCACGAACTCAACAATATGATTCCGCTGCTCGCCGAAAATGTGGATATGGTGACGGCTTCGCCGTATCATCCGAAAGGCGGCGTACGAAATGTTCCCGGCTGGCGTTTGTTTTTGTCGAAGGGCGCGTCGCTTTTGTATCGCCGCGTTTTGAACGCGCAGCTTGATACCTTTACGAGCTGTTTCCGCGTTTACCGGCGCAGTTCGGTCGTTGATTTGGAGCTGAAGGAAAAAGGTTTTTTGGGGGTGGCGGAACTGCGCGGAAAATTGAATTTGAACGGCGGGCGCAGTCTCGAATATCCGGCAATTTTAGAAGTTCGGCTGTTCGGTTTTTCAAAAATGAAAACGGCTCGAACCATTTTCGGTCATCTGAAACTGCTCTCGAATCTTTCAAAAGAGCGCGTCTTCGGGAAACCGGCGCGAATTAAAACTTATACAGAAAAAGGAAAACTGGCGCGAATAAGCGAAATTCTCGAAAACGAGAAAAAAATCTGAATGCTGCGTCGAAAAATTTTCGCAATACTAAAAAATTCAAACTGATCGAACTTTTCAATTCATAAAACATTTCAAATACAAATCAAAAATAAAATTATGTCTCCTGAAACACAGAAACAAACAATTAAATTACCAAACGATCAAGACATTTCCGGCAGAACTTTCGGCGCGGAAGAAATCGCCGCCGTCACGGAAGTTCTGCAATCAGGCGTTTTAATTACGACCAAAGGCAAATACGGCAAAATGCTCGAAAAAGAATTTGCCGAAAAATTGGGCATAAAACATGCATACGCCTGTAATTCCGGCTCGGCGGCGGTTCACGTCGCTATCGCGGCAATCAACCCGAATCCGGGCGACGAAGTTGTAACGACTTCGATCACCGATATGGGCGCGTTGACACCGATTATTTTTCAAGGCGCGATTCCGGTTTTCGCCGACGTTGACCCGAAGACTTTGAACGTCACGGCGGAAACGATTGAGCGAGTTTTGTCTGAAAAAACGAAGGCGATTATCGTGACGCATCTGTTCGGAAACCCGTGCGAGATGAAACGGATTATGGAACTCGCCGATTCGCGCGACATTCCCGTTATCGAAGACACGGCACAGTCGTTTATGGCAAAGTGCGACGGAAAATACGCCGGAACGATTGGAAAAATCGGCGCGTTTTCGTTTCAGCAAGGCAAACAGATGACGACCGGCGAAGGCGGAATCGTCGTGACGAACGACGACGATTTGGCGCGTCGAATGTATCTTTTTATCAATAAGGCTTGGGGCTACGGCGACCAGAATCCCGATCATTATTTCGCGTCATTAAATTACAGAATGACCGAACTGCAAGCCGCCGTTTCGTATGAACAACTGAAAAAATTGGATTACTCAGTCGCGCAGCGTCAAAAAATGGCTGCTCTGCTTGATGAAAAAATTAAAGACATTGACGGCATCGAATCTTACAAGCCCGCCGAAAATTCGACGATGACTTATTGGAAATTCTGTCTGCGCGTTGACGATTCAAAAATTGAAGACGGTTCGGTCGGACTGTCAAAAGCGTTGAAAACTTACGATGTCGCGTCCGCGCCGCGTTATGTGGTGAAACCGGCTTATAAATGTCAGATTTTCCGCGACCAAAACACTTTCGGCGATTCGCATTATCCGTTCAACTTAGCGCGTCCCGAAGCGGTTGATTACAACGACGACAATTTTCAAGGCACGATCAAAGGCTTGCACGACGTTCTCGTTTTGCCGATCAACGAAAAATACGAAGCGCATCACATCGAATTTCTAGCCGATTCGATTCGTGAGGCGGTTGAGTCAGTTAGGAAATAAAAATGTAACCACAGGTTTTCACAGACGGACACAGGTAAAATCGAAAACAAATTGATTTATCTTTCTTAAATCCGTGTCCATCTGTGAAAACCTGTGGTTTCAAAATTCTTATGAACAAATTAAAATTTGCACTTGTCGGAACGGGCGGCATCGCTCAAACTTACGCGCAGGCGTTTCAGCAGAGCGATTGTTGTAACTTGGTCGCGGTTGCCGATGTCAATGAAAATTCAGCGAAAGCGTTCGCCGAACCGTTCGGCGCGAAAGCGTTTTCGGATTACAAAATTCTGGCGGAAAATGCGGAATTCGACGCGGTGATCGTTTCCACGCCGCCGAATACGCATCTCGAAATCGCCGAATTTTTTATGAATCGGCAAAAGCACGTTTTGTGCGAAAAACCGCTTTGTTTGTCGGTCGCGGAAGCCAAACAAATGATCGAAACGGCGGAAAAAACCGGCGTTGTTTTCACGATGGCGACGAAATTTCGTTACTGCGAAGATGTCGTCAAAGCGAAAGCGATTTTAGCGTCGGGCGTTTTGGGCGAAGTCGTGCAGTTTGAAAATGCTTTTACTGCCAAAGTTGATATGTCGAAGCGTTGGAATTCACAAAAAGAAATTTCCGGCGGCGGCGTTTTGATGGACAACGGCACGCATTCGGTTGATATTATTCGGTATTTTCTCGGCGCGATTACGGACGTTCTCGCGCTCGAAACTTCGGGAACGCAGAATTTATCGGTTGACGAAAACGTCAAACTGCTGACCAAAACCGCCAACGGCGTTGCCGCGAGCGTTGATCTGACCTGGGGAATCAACAAAGAATTACCGAATTTTATCAGCATTTACGGCACGAACGGCACACTGCACATCGGCTGGCAAACTTCGATATATAAATTAAATTCGTCGCCCGATTGGACGATTTTCGGCAAAGGCTACGACAAAGTTCAGGCGTTCAAATCGAAACTCGAAAATTTCCGCAATGCGATTATGAGCGGCGAAGACCTTTTGACGAAACCGTCGGACGCGCTCGCTTCGGTCGAAGTCATCGAAGCCGCTTACAAATCTTTGAACCAGAATCTCTGGCAAAAAGTAGTCGAAAAATCCGGCGCGGCGAAACGATGAACGAGGACGCGGCGAAATATTCTCGAATCGAATACGCGAGAAGATTTATCGTCGCGCCCGAATCCGGTTGGAAACAATTTGCCGAGTCATATTTAAAGCGGCACGAGGACAAATATCTGAACGGAACGCGCTTGCGCTTGCGAGTTCAAATTGATTCGGATTCGGATCGGCAATTGATTAAATTGACAAAAAAATACGAATCCGATTCCGGATATTTTCGGCAAATCAACACGATTCTTTTATCGCCCGAAGAATACAAAATTTTCAACCGGCTCAAAGGAAAGCGCGTCGAAAAAAATCGTTTTTATCATCATTATAAAAACCGCGTTTTTTCGATAGACGTTTTTGAAAACGAACTCGACGGCTTGCTCGTTTGCGAAACCGAACAGCCGACGCTCGAAGATTTAATGTCCGCCGAACCGCCGCCTTACGCTCGAATCGAAGTAACCGAAAACGCATTTTTCAACGGCGCGAATTTAGCAAACGCGACTGCCGCCGATTTACAAAAAAGACTGTCCGCGCTCAAATAATTTTATGTCCGAAACAAAAACATACACGCTCACCGGCGCAAACGGCAAACCTTACGAAAGCGCGACGAAAGGCACACTCGGCGGTCATCGCAAAGACAAAATCTACGGCACATTAGACTGCAAGGGCGCGGCGCGTTGGATTGCGAAAGGTCATTACGTCAAACAGCGCGTCTTTTTCGCCGACGAACAAACCGCAATCGCCGCCGGTTACAGACCTTGTTACCAATGCCTGCGCGAGAAATATAAGGAATGGAAGGCGAATAATCCAAAATCCAAAATCTAAAATCCAAAATGGCAAAAATTCACCCGACAGCGATTATCGAAGAAAACGTAAAAATCGGCGAAGGCACGAGCGTTTGGGACAATGTGCATATTCGTCACGGCGCGGAAATCGGTGAAGGATGCATCGTCGGCGAAAAAACTTACGTTGCTTACGACGTGAAAATCGGCAATCTGGTGAAAATCAACGCGATGGTTTATATCTGCGCCGAAGTGACCATCGAAGACGGCGTGATGATTTCCGCCGGAACGATTTTCACCAACGACCGTTTCCCGCGCGCAACTTTTCCCGATTTGAAAACTCTGCGACCGAGCGAGCCTGACGAACACACTTTGAAAACTTTAGTCCGCGAAGGCGCGACCATCGGCGCGGGCTGCATCATCGGCAACGACCTCGAAATCGGACGCTGGGCAATGGTCGGAATGGGTTCAATCGTTACGAAAAGCGTTCCCGATTTTCATTTAGTTTTAGGCAGTCCGGCGCGAAGCATCAGCGCGGTCTGCAAATGCGGACAGCTTTTTCATAAATTTGACGATTCGGACAAACGAGAATTTGAATGCATTTGCGGCTTGCGATACGAAATTGAGAATCAAAATGTGAGAGAATTTTATATATGACGTTTATATTAAATTTCGCCACATCCGAACATGTCTTCCAAGTTTCTGACCGAAAACTTACATTTTTTCCAAGCGGCAAGATATACGATGAAGAAAGTAACAAGGCAGTTATGGTTAATGGTCGAATGGCTTTTGCTTATACGGGATTAGGAAAAATAGGAAGAGAATCTACTGACAATTGGCTTGTAAAAAAAATTGCTAGTATTACAGATGATAACCTAGGGGCTGTTGCCGAAAAAATCAGGCAAGAGGCAACAAAAGACTTTGCTCGTTTATCTACACCAAATCGCAATATGCTTAAACATGCTTTTGTTGGCGTTGGCTGGACTATTTACAATGGTGAAACAGAACTTAGTCCAATACTTTTAACTATAGATAATGCTTTAAATAAGTCTGGCGAATGGTCTGCAAATATTTCAAAAGAATTTAAGACAACACTTAATGGTTGGGGAAATTCTAAAGACTTTTGTATTGGTAGCGCAGGTGTTTCAGTATCGCCAGCAGAAAAGAAAACTATTTGGCGACATCTTTCCCGTATTGTAAAACGTGGTGAATTACAGTTAGCTATACTTAGAGGAATGGTTGATGCTTGTTTATGGATAGCTGACAGACACACGCCTTGGGTGGGGAAAAGTTTAATGGCACTTTGTATTCCCAAAAAAGCTGTATTAAATACTATGAAAACGGGGAGAACAATAATGCTTCTAGGCGGATCAGAAGAAACCACATCTTTTTTTTACATTCCAAAGGATGGAAAACGGGCAATTAATTTTGGTCCTCACTTCGTATCTAGAGGGAATGCTTATATTAACCTCGAAGTTCATAACTTAGATATTCCAAATCAATAAATTTGTTGTAAAGAGATACATCCATACAGGATTGATGAATAAAATATTACAGTCGGAAGTTCAAAGTCCAAAACCCAAAATCGCCGTCATCGGCAGCGGTTTTCTCGGTTTGACGCTCGCTTTGCGGCTTGCCGAACAGGGAAATCGCGTAACCGTTTACGAATCTGCGCCGGAAATCGGCGGATTGGCGAGCGCGTGGCAAATCGGCGATGTGGTTTGGGACAAACATTATCACGTGACGCTTTTGTCGGATTCGTTCACGCGCAAAATTGTCGAAGAAATCGGCTTGAAAGATGAGTTTGAATGGGTCGAAACGAAAACCGGATTTTACACCGACGGCAAGCTCGTTTCGATGTCGAACACGCTCGAATTTTTGCAGTTTCCGCCGCTCGGTTTAATCGGTAAATTTCGGTTGGGTGCGACGATCTTTTACGCTTCAAAAGTTAAAGATTGGAAATCATTAGAGAAAATTCCGGTCGAAGATTGGCTGACCAAACTTTCCGGCAAACGCACGTTTGAAAAAATGTGGAAACCGCTTTTAAAAGCGAAACTCGGCGAAGCGCATCGGGAAACTTCCGCCGCGTTTATCTGGGCGACGATTCAGCGAATGTATGCCGCCAGAAATTCGGGTTTGAAACGCGAAATGTTCGGCTACGTTCGCGGCGGTTACGCGAGAATTTTAAAAAAATTCGCCGCGCATTTGAAGGAAAAAGGCGTTGGAATTCGTCTTAATTCGCCGGTTGAAAAAATCGAAAAATCGAGCCGCGAAAAAGTAAAAATTTTTATCACAGAGGACACGGAGCGCGCAGAGCTGTTCAGGAAAAAATCTTTTTACGGCGACGCGAAAAAACTTTCGGAAATCTCTACGCGCTCCGTGTCCTCTGCGGCTGAAAATTTTGATAAAGTAATTTTAACTTGCCCGTCAAACATCGCCGCGAAAATCTGTCCGCAATTAACCGGAACGGAAAAACGCAAGCTCGAAGACATCAAATATCAAGGCATTGTTTGCGCGTCCGTGCTGATGAAAAAATCTTTATCGCGCTTTTACGTGACAAACATCACCGACGAAACGCCGTTCACGGGAATTATCGAAATGTCCGCGCTCGTTGACAGAAAAGAATTCGGCGGAAACGCGCTCGTTTATCTGCCGAAATACGTCGCGCCGGACGACGAATTATTTGAAAAATCGGACGCGGAAATCGAAGAAATTTTCTTGAACGCGCTCGAAAAAATGTATCCGCATTTTGACGCAAAAGATGTCGTCGAATTCAAAATCTCGCGCGTGCGGAATGTTTTCCCGATTCCGACTTTAAATTATTCGACGAATGTTCCCGATGTGAAAACTTCGCTTGAAAATATTTTTATCGTCAATGCCGCGCAGATTACGAACGGAACTTTGAATGTCAACGAAACGATTCAATTAGCGGAAAAGTTTGCAGAAAGTTTTAGATAGTGACAAAAAGCTGCGGAGTTTGCCGAATTTCAAACTACGCAGCTTTCTGTCACTTCCTGTAAACTCCGGTAACTATTATGATTGCAAGTTTAAGTCTTGACCTCGACAATAAATGGTCGTATATGAAAACGCACGGCGACGCGGGTTGGGAAACATTTCCGACTTATCTCGATGTCATCGTGCCGCGCTCGCTCGAATTTCTCGCGGAAAGAAATCTGAATATTACATATTTTATCGTCGGTCAGGACGCGGCGCGTGAAGAAAACACAGACGCTATTCGACAAATCGCGGACGCGAAACACGAAATCGGCAATCATAGTTTTCGCCACGAACCCTGGCTGCATCTTTATTCAAAAGCGGAACTGGCGGAAGAATTCGAGCGAACGGAAAACGCGCTCATAAAAGTTACGGGACAACTGCCGAAAGGCTTTCGCGGTCCCGGATATTCTTTGAGTCCGACGGTTTTGGAAGTTCTGGCGGAAAGAAATTACGAATACGACTGCTCGACTTTGCCGACCTATATCGCGCCGCTCGCCCGCGCTTATTATTTTTTCAAATCGCCGGAAATGTCCGATGAAGAACGCGAAAAACGCAAAAAACTTTTCGGTAAATTCAGCGACGGTTTTCAATCTTTGAAACCTTACAAATGGCAGATCGGCGAAAAAACTTTGACGGAAATTCCCGTCACGACTTTGCCGGTTTTCAAAACGCCGATTCATTTTTCGTATCTTTTATATCTGGCGACATTCAGCGAAATCGCCGCGAAAACTTATTTCAAAACTGCTTTGAGATTTTGCGTTTTAAATAAAATCGCGCCATCGTTGCTGCTTCATCCGCTCGATTTCCTCGACGGAACTGATGCTTCGGAATTGAAATTTTTTCCAGCGATGAATCTTGCCGCCGGAAAAAAGATCGAACTCGTCGGCGAATTTTTGGCGGCGTTTCAAACGCATTACACGCTCGTCAATATGCGCGAACACGCGGCGGAAGCGGCGGCGAAAAAATTGCCGGTGAAATCAGTTTCCGATTTCGCGTCGTCGAATTCCGCGACGAAAATCGGCGACGCGCGTTCGGAAGTTCGCGGTTCGTGAAAGTAAAATAAAAATGCGATGACGGTGAACGAAAAAATTGGCGACGACAAAGGCGGAAAAATCGAATCGCCGAAATTTTTTTTATTGACGTTCGCCGTTTTATTCGTCGCCGTTTTTATTTTTCAAGGCAAAACCGTTCCGTTCAGCAATGAATTTTTATATCTTCTGCGTCTCGCGCCCGATTTTCTGCCGAACGATTGGACGTTTTCAAAACCGGCAAACGAACATTGGCTTTTCAATACGCTTTTCGGTTTTCCGGCGCGGCTTTTTTCGCTCGAAGTTGTCGGCTGGGCGGGTAGAATCGCGGTTTGGAGCGCGTGTCTGATTGCTTTAATCAAACTCGGCAGACGTTGGAAAATTTCTTACGCGGCAATCGCCGTTTCGATTTTTATTTGGCTCGCGTTCGAGCAAACGCCGGTTAATGCCGAATGGATTTTCGGCGGTTTTGAAGCGAAAACGGTTGCCTATGCTTGTTTGCTGTTCGCGCTCGACGGATTTTTGAAACGGCGCGTTATTTTGTCTTCGATTTTGTTGGGACTTTCGTTTTCGTTTCATCCGGCAATCGGGTTGTGGGCGATTTTGGCAATCGGATTGACGTTTCTGTTCGAGAAAATTTCAATTGTTGATTTATCTAAAATCGTTTTTATTACGGGCGTTTTTGCTTTGCCGGGCATCGTTTCGCTGATTGCCGAGCAAACGAACGCGGCGGCGAATTCGTTCGATGATTGGCGTTTTCTCGTCGTCTATCGGATGCCCTGGCATCTCGACGCTTTTCAATTCGCGCGGCGCGAATTGTTCGCGCTCGCCGCGATGTTCGTTTTCAATATCTTCGCGCTGCGTAAAAATGAAGATTTCGCGCGACGCTTTTTATTAAAATTTCAAGCCTCGCTCGCTCTGTTTTTTTTGCTCGGACTTGTTCTGCGGTTTTTTGAACTCTTCACTCTTTTGCGTTTTATGCCGATGCGCCTGTTTCCGGTTTTCGCGTCTCTGTTTTTTTTCTTCACGGTTTTTTATTTTTTTTCGCGCCTTGATTTGAAGCGAAACCGAATCATTTTAATTTTGTTCGTTTGTTTGATTTTAGTTTTGCTCGATCCGTTTAGAAAGGGAATTTCTCAGATTCAACTGACCGTCGCAACGTGGACTGACGCGCCGCCGGATTTGCAGACGGCGGAGCGTTGGATTTCCGCGAATGTGCCGCCGGACGCGCAAATTATTCAGCCGCCGGACAGCCGCGAATTCTGGTATTTTTCAAAACGCGCGGGCATTGTTTCGTTCGCTTACCCGACTTATGACCGTTTGAGCGAATGGCGCGGACGAGTCGCCGATTTGACGAACAATCTGCAAATTTCCAAAGGCGAAAACGCAAATGAGGAAATCAACGCGGCGTATAATAATTTGTCGGCTGAACAAATCGCGCGGCTCAAACAAAAATACGCGGCGACGCATCTTGTCAGCCGCGCCGTTTATCCTTATCCTATTATCTTTGAAACGAAAACTTATAAAGTTTATCAACTGCCCTGAGAGAGGATTTTGAATTATGGACGCGATGCGAAAACCGCCGGTCAGATGTTCGGAATGCGACCGCGAAATGGAACATTTCAATGTTTTCTTAAGCCCGACGAACGAAGAAAAAGTCGTCTGCTGGGAATGTTTGGGACGCGAGGAAAAAGGATTTTTTACAAAACGCGGCTGGCGGCGCGAAGCCCGTCACGGCGATATTCCTCGTTAATCAGTTTTGAATATCCGAAAACGTGAAACGATTCGATACGAAAAGCGGCGGGCATAACTTTTGCAACTCGCTTGAAACATAAGTTTTCAAGGAGAAAAATCGAATTATGCAGGACATACAAAATATTCCGAATCCCGATGTTAATTCAACCGAAGGCGACGACGATTTCAGCAGAAATCCCAACACCGATGTTGAACGACCCGAAGAAGATATTCCCGTGCCGCCGGATACAAATATTGACGCGCCAATCGAAGAACCGCCCGACCAACGCGATAAACCGCCGATTGACGAAGACCAAACCGAGCCGAAACAGCTCGTCTAAGGTTCAAGGTTCAAGGTTCAAAGTTGAAATCAAAAAACTTTGAACCTTGAACTTTGAACTAAACGACTTTTTCCTTCCATCTTCCGCGCTTGAAAAGAATTGTCGAAACGACCGCCAGCATCGAAAAGGAAATTAAAATCGCCACAAAAACGCCGTGTTCGTTTAGTCCGAAGTGATACGCCAGCAGATACGCGAGCGGAATTTCAAACAGCCAGAAAACGCACAGATTGATAATCGTCGGCGTGAACGTATCGCCCGCGCCGTTAAACGAAGTCTGCATCACCATTCCGAAAGCATAGAAAGTAAAACCGAGCGCGATGATGCGTAAAGCGTCCGTTCCGTAATTGAGAACCGTCACGTCGGTCGTGAAAAATCCGACGATCCATTGGGCAAAAACCGCCAGCAAAAGTCCGATGATGGTTAAAAATCCGGCGTTTAAAAAAGCCGCCGCCCAAACCGCTCGTTCGGCGCGTTCGGGTTTTTTCGCGCCGAGCGATTGACCGACGAGCGTCGCCGCCGCATTGCTTGTCCCGACCGAGGGCAAAAGCGCGAAAACGATCACGCGAATGCCGATTTGATAACCGGCAACGGCATCTGTTCCGAAGCCGGAAATAATCTTGACCAGAACCGTCCAACTCGCCATTCCGATAATCGTCTGCATGCTCGCCGAGGCGGAACGCTTCATTAATTTCCAAACCGTTGCGGGTTGAAAAGCGAGATGCCGCCGTTCGATCTTAAAACGCCGCTCGCGCTTCAAAAGATAAAACAATGCGAACAAAACGCCGCAGCCGCGCCCGATAGTCGTGCCGACCGCCGCGCCGGTTACGCCCAATTCGGGAAAAAACGCCGCGCCGAAAATAAAACACGGAGCGAGAATGATGTTCAAAGTGTTAGCTAAAATCAAAACGCGCATCGCAATCGCCGCGTCGCCCGCGCCGCGAAAAATCGCGTTGATTAAAAACAAAAAGACGATGACGAAATTGCCGCCGAGCATCACGCGCATATAATTCGTGCCGAGCGCGACGACCGATTCTTCCGCGCCCATCAAGGCTAAAATCTGCGGCGCGAAAATAACGCCGACAACGCCTAAAACGACGGAAACGAGCAAGCCGAGATATAAAATTTGCACGGCGGTTTGCGCCGCGCCTTCCGCGTCGCCTTCGCCGATGCGCCGCGCGACGGTCGCCGTCGCGCTAATCGCCACGCCGAACGCCAGCGCGTATACGATTACCATAATTGATTCGGTCAAACCGACGACGGCGATTGCCTCCGCGCCGAGCTTGCCGACGAAAAAAATATCGAACAGCGCGAAAAGGCTTTCCATAAGCATTTCCGAAACCATCGGCACGGCAAGCAAAACAAGCGCGATTGCCAAAGAGCCTTGGGTCAAATCGCGCTTCGTTCCGACGAACGCTTCGCGTACAATCGCCCAAAAAGAATTATTATCTGTCCGCGCGGACGGAATTTCTACGTTGATAGACATAACAAAAGTATTTAGTTGATTAAAAAAGAAAAATGCGGATTCGTCCGGCATCATGAATTGATGCGCTTCGTAAACGAATGTAAATAAAAGACGCGCGGTTTAGCGGACAAGGATTCTCATAATGTTAGAGATATTAACATAGAAAGTTTTCGCTTGGCGAATCGGTCGGTGTAAATTTTTGCCGATTGAAACTTTACTTAAGATCACGCGATTTTAATTGCGCCAAAGCAATTAAAACGCTTAAAATTTATGCCTTGCAAACGCCGGTTTTAAAAATCGTTGCCTTTTAACGGGCAAAAGTTTTATCATAAAAAATCGGAAAATTTATGAACGACCGCACATATAATTACGACGAGCAAGAGCCTTTCGCCGCCGCCGAATTTGCCGAAAATCCTGAGCCGCGCTGTCCGTGCGTTTTGCTGCTCGATACGTCGGGTTCGATGCAGGGCGAAGCCATCGAAGAATTGAATCGCGGTTTGCAAATGTTTCGGCAGGAGCTTTTTAACGACAGCTTGAGTATGAAGCGTGTCGAAATCGCCGTCATCACATTCGGACCGGTCAGCGTTTTGCAGGATTTTACGACCGCCGATATGTTTCGCCCGCCGCGTCTCGAAGCGGTCGGCGATACGCCGCTCGGCGCGGCAGTCGGGCGCGGTTTGAATCTTTTGAAACAGCGCAAGGAAATTTTGCGGGCGAACGGCATCAAACTTTTTCGCCCGTGGATTTTTTTGATGACCGACGGCGCACCGACCGACGCTTGGCGGCATCTGCCGCAAATCATCAGGGCGGGCGAAGAAAATAAATCGTTTTCGTTTTTCGCGCTCGGCGTTCACAATGCCGATTTTAACGTGCTGAAAGAGCTTTCGACGCGCGAGCCGCTAAGACTTTCGGGTGTGCGCTTTAACGAATTTTTCCTATGGCTTTCGGCTTCTTTGAAAAATGTTTCGAGATCGAATCCGGGCGACAAAGTTTCGATTCCCGATTATAAACCTTACGGCTGGGTGGAAATCGAATGAGTTTCGGAACGTGGCGCGTCGCGGCGGCTTCGGTCATCGGGCAAGCGCATTTGAATCAAAATACCGTCTGTCAGGACAGATTTTTGACAGAATCAGTCGAAACGTCGAACGACGGCGAAATTTTAATCGCGGCGGTCGCCGACGGCGCGGGCAGCACCACGGACGGACAGCGCGGCGCGGAAACCGCTTGCGGATTGTTTGTCAATCAAGCAGCGGAATTTTTGAAAATCGCGCCAATCGAATCTTTCACGGAAGAATTCGGACGACGCTGGATCGCATTTTTTCAGCAACAAATTGCCGGAAAAGCGCGTTTAGAAAAAAAGGAAATGCGCGAATTTGCGACCACTTTTATCGGCGCGGTCGTCGGGCAAAAATGCGCCGCGTTTTATCAAGTCGGCGACGGCGGCGCGGTTTTTTCCTTTGATGGAAAACAGGGAAGTTATCAATTCGCCGTTCCGCAGGTCGAAGCGGAATACGTCAACCAAACCGAATTTTTAACCGACGACGCGGCGGCGGAAAGTTTGCGTTTCGCGCGGCTCGACGCGCCGATTGAAGATTTGATTTTATTTTCCGACGGCGTTTTCAGCGTCGCGGTTGATTATCAAATTGGCAAGCCGCACGAACCGTTTTTGATGCCGATGATCGCGCCGCTCAGAAACGGCTCGAGCGGCAAAACGGAGTTAAACGAAAAGCTCGAAAAATTTCTCGCCTCGCCGCGCATCAACGGAAAAACCGATGACGATAAGACGATAATTTTAGCCTCGAGACACGAAAATTAAGTTCAAAGTTTAAGGTTCAAAGTTCAAAGTTTTTAAAGGGACATTATTTTGAACTCACAAATTAAACTCTTAAAACTGAAACTTTGAACCTTGAATCCAAAAATATGTCTGCATTTTACGACAGTCAAAATAACGAATTCGCGCTCGGCGAAAAAATCGGAAGCGGCGGCGAAGGAACGGTTTATTCGTGCGCGGACGTTAATTTGGTCGCTAAAATTTATCACGAACCGATTACGGACGAAAAGGCGGAAAAGCTGCGCTGGATGGCGGCGAATAAGAATGAAAAACTTTTGAAAACCGCCGCTTGGGTGGCGGATGTTCTGCTCGATAAACCGGGCGGAAAAGTCGTCGGTTTTACGATGCCGAACGTCAAAGCCAAAGAAATTCACGAGCTTTACTCGTTGAAAAGCCGCCGCGTTTATTTTCCCGAAGCGACGTGGCATTTTCTCGTCAACACGGCGGCGAACGTCGCCCGCGCTTTTTACAGTCTGCATAAAAACTCGCACGTGATGGGCGATGTCAATCACGGCAACTGCGTCGTTTTGGCGGACGGCACGGTGAAATTGATTGACTGCGACAGTTACGGCATCAATCGCGGCGACTTCCGATACGCTTGCGAAGTCGGCGTGGCGACGCATCTCGCGCCGGAATTGCAGGGTAAAGATTTGAGCCGCGTGACGCGCGAAACGAAACACGATAATTTCGGTCTCGCCGTGATAATTTTTCAACTGCTTTTCTTGGGCAGACATCCTTTCGCGGGAAATTTTCTCGGTGAAGAAGACAAATCAATCGAAGAATGCATCCGCGAATTGCGCTTCGCTTACGGCGACGGCGCGGAGTTCCGACGAGTCAAACAGCCGCCCGGAACTTTGCCGCTCAACGCCGCTTCGCCGCGCATCGCTTTGATGTTTGAACGCGCGTTTTTGACCGAAGACCGCCCCGAGCCGCGCGAATGGATCGAAGCGTTGGAAGATTTGCTGAACAATCTCGAAACCTGCGCGCTGCATCCCGGACATCTATATTTCAATGAATTAAATGCCTGCCCCTGGTGCGAAATCGAAGCGCGAACCGGCTTGATGCTTTTTCCGTTCGTCGCGTCGGGCAAAAACGCCGACGGCGAAAAATCTTTTAACATTTTCACCGTCGAAAATCTGATCGCCAGCTTCGGCATCAACGAAACCGCGCTTGCCAAACCCGTTTTGCCGAACGTCGTTCCGCCGCCTTCGCCGGAAGTTCTCGAATCGCGGCAATTGATTCGTAAAGGAATGTATATCAGCATCGGCTCGCAGTTTGTTACGCTGCTTTTGCTGATGACGATTTTCGGTGTCGGCATCACGTTTTTCGTCGGCATTTTCACGATGATTTGCTGGATATTTTATGTGAACAATAATTCGGGTTATTGGGGCAGCCCGGAACAGCTGCTCGACTCCGCAAAGCAAAATTGGGAAAAATTTCAAAGCGAATGGCAGGCGAAAACGAAGCAGTTCAGTCTCGATCAGGATGTAGCGAACATCAGAAATAAAATCGCGTATTATCAAAAATTTCAGCAGACGAGTTTGCGCGAATTGAAGGATTTTGAAGGGTATACCGCGCGGAAGGAGCTTTTTCAATATCTGCGCTCGAAGCCTTTGGCGGACGCGGAAATCGAAGATTTCGATGAGGAAGAAAAACAATGGCTGATCGGCAGGGGAATCAAAACGGCGGCGGAAATTTCGGAAAATCGCGTTAGAATGTTTAATGATTTTAACGGCGAACTCGTTCCTAAACTGCTCGAATGGCGCAACAGTTTAGAGAGCGAATTTAAATCCGCGCCGCGCTCGTTCGATTTCAAAAACGAATACGACGAATTCGTCAAAAAAACCGCGCATGAACGTCGCCGTCTCGAAATGGAAATCGAACATTCGCTGACGATTCTGCGCGGAACGTCTGTTAATTTGCGCCGTCGTCAGAAGGGATTTTTAGACAATTCCGCCGCCGTCGCCAATCGTTATCTGCAAGCCAAAAGCGATTCGGAAGCCGCCGGAACAACCGCGCCGACGATCATCGCGCTCGTTTTAATTACGATTCTGTTGCCGTATTTCGGTTTCGTCGCCGGTCAGATGAACAAAACTTTAACAAGTTATCCGGCGAGCGAAACCGTCTCCGGCAGTCGCGTCGTCGCTATGCCGGTCGAAAACTCGTCTTCCGGCGGCGCGGAAAATTTAACGATTCCAGACGAAAATATCACCGACGCGGAAATTAAAAAACTGTCCGTTTCGCTGCGAATAAACTACGCGGAAAATCTTTACAATCAGGCATTAGATTTAACTTATAAAATTATAGATTTCAAACAAGCCGAACAAAAACTGAATCTCGCCGTTCGTTTGAAAGACGACGACGTGCGTTATCTCAATCAGCTCGGTTATGTTTTATACGCGCAGGAAAGATATGTGGAATCGTTAGCGGTTTTGAATCGCGCGCTCTTGATCGAAAGAGAAAGTGAAAAAACACAGCTGGGAGCAGAAAGCGGCAACACGAAAATTTTTATCGGAATTAATTTTCTGAGAATGAAAAGGTTCAATGACGCAAGGCAGATTTTAGACAAAGCGGTTCAAGATACTCCGAATTCTTTTGAAGCGCATTATAATCTCGGCTTGGCGTATGCCGGTTTGAAAAATTACGTTTCGGCGGCAGAATCAATGCGCCGCGCGATTGAAATAAATTCCGACGACGCGGACACGCATTATCAACTCGGTTACGCTTATTACAAACTGGGAAATAAAAAGCAAGCCAAGGACGAATATTTAATTTTGCTCAAAGAGAACGAAACTCTGGCAGAGCAGTTAAGAAAGGACGCGCGGCTCGATTATCCGAGATGAAAATTTCTTTGAACGATTTATTGCTCCGCTGCTCGCAACTCGCTGTTTAATATTTTGCCGAGATATTCCTTGATTTTCTCGGGCGTGTTTTCGGTCGTGATAAAGCCGATGTAATTATCGGGACGCAGTAAAGCCGTGAATGTTCTGTGCATTCCGAAGATTTCCGCGATGTGCGGGTAAAGCGTCAAAGTCTGCATTTCAACAAAATCGGGCAAATCCGTTTCGGTAATCGCGCTTTTGTTTTGACCATCGAAAAACGTCAGCAGATGAAACTTCGGCTCTTTTATTTTTCCATAAACGCTCGCGCCTTCGGTTTCAAAATACGGCATTCGGTCGCCCGCTTTGATCGAGAAAAATCCGTCGGTTTCGCTCAGGGAAGATTTGCGATAATTGATGCCGATTTGCGAAACGAGCGGGAAAATAAAACGCTTGACCGAATCGAAGTTCAAAGCGAAATTGGCGATATACGGAAGAATGCGCGTTCGGAAAAAAATCGTGACCGGTTCGTCGCTGGCGGCGAGATCGAACATCCGGTCGGTCGTTTGCAGTAATTTTTTCGCGTTGGCGACGCGCTCTTCGCTGTAAGTTTCCAGTAAACTCAAACTTGCCTGCCCGCGCAAAACCATCGCTAATTTCCACGCGAGATTGTAACCGTCCTGAATTCCCGTATTCATTCCCTGCGCTCCGGCGGGCGTGTGAATATGCGCCGAATCGCCCGCTAAAAAACATCTTCCGGCGGAAAATTTATTGACGCGGCGCGAATGAACTTTGTAGGTCGAAAACCAATGGACGTTGATGATGTCGAAATTCAATTTCGAGTCGCGCTTGATTTGCTCTTCGATTTCCGCGTATAAAACGTCGCCTTCGTCTTTTGAGTATTCTTCGGGAAAAGTGCCGACAATGCGCCAGCGTTTTTCGCCGACCATCGGGAAAAACGCGAGCAGCGTATTTTCCGTCAAACAAACGTGCAAACCGTCGTGCGGAAATTCCCATTCGATCTCGACATCGGCGACGTAAAAAAGCCGCTCGAACGTGCTGCCTTCAAACGGCAGATTGAGCGCGTGGCGCACCGGACTTTTCGCGCCGTCCGCGCCGACGAGAAATTTGGCTTCAATCGTGCCGCTTTCGCCGTTCGTGTTTTTAAAATTAACCGCTACCGATTCGCCGGTTTGCGTGAAATTTTCGAGCATCGTTTGCCACCAAACGTCTTTGCCGTTCGCTTTCAGAAAATCGTCGAGAATCGTTTCGTGCTTGCCTTGCTCGGCGAGGAGGAGAAACGGATACGGACTCATCCCCGCGCCGATGTCGGATAAATCGAGTTCGCCGCGCACTTCGCCGCCTTCGATCAGGCGCACGTTTTCCGCTTTCAAACCTTGCGCGATTAAAGCGTCCGCCAAGTTGATTTGCTCATAAATCTCCAAAGTTCTCGCCTGCACGCCGATAGCTTTGGAATGCGGTGTGGTCGTTTCTCTCGCATCGAGAATAATAAAATCAACGCCCAATCTGACGAATTGACACGCCAAAGCAAGTCCGGTCGGTCCCGCGCCGACGATTACGACATCTGTTTTCATTCGATTTTCCTCCGTTAAAATTTTCGATTGATTTGTTTTTCGCCAATAATTCTCGCGCCCGCGATTTCCGTCTCGCTCAAAAGCGGCTCGCTTTCTTCGACTTCGACTTCGCCGTTCAAAATCCGCGTCGCGCGAGCCGTATCAAATTCGTTTTCCCATTTTGATACGACGACGGTCGCCACGCCGTTCCCGATGATATTTGTAATGGCTCGCATTTCCGACATAAATCTGTCAACGCCCAAAAGCAGAGCGATGCCCGCGACGGGAATCGTGCCGACGGTCGAAAGCGTCGCCGCCAAAGTTATAAATCCCGCGCCCGTTACGCCCGCCGCGCCTTTTGACGTAAGCATTAAAATCAGCAGAATTTGTAATTCCTGCGCCAAAGTCAAATTCGTGTTGGTCGCCTGCGCCACGAAAATCGCCGCAATCGTCAGATAAATCGCCGTGCCGTCGAGATTAAACGAGTAGCCCGACGGAATGACCAAGCCGACGATTGATTTCGGACAGCCGAGATTTTCGAGCTTGACTATCATTCGCGGCAAAGCGGATTCCGACGAAGAAGTTCCGAGAACGATTAAAAGCTCTTCTTTGATATACAGCAGAAATTTCACGATGCTGAAGCCGTGAAACCGGGCGATTGCGCCGAGAACGACGAAGATGAAAAACGCGCTCGTCAGATAAACGCAAGCCAGCATCCAGCCGAGCTGACGCAATGTGCCGATGCCGTATTTCCCAATCGTAAAAGCCATCGCGCCGAACGCGCCGACGGGCGCGGCTTTCATAATAATGGCGATGATGCCGAAAAAAACGTGCGAAATCGAATCGAACACTCGGATTAAAGACCTGCCGCGCTCGCCGAACGCGACGAGCGCGATGCCGAATAAAATCGCCACGAATAAAACCTGTAGAATTTCGCCTTCGGCAAACGCGCCGACAATCGAATCGGGAATAATATGCAAAAGATGGTCAACCACGCCCATTTCCTTCGCCTTTTCGATATATTGCACCGTCGAATTCGCGTCCAAAGATTCGGGCGTAGCGTTAATTCCCGCGCCCGGCTGAACGATTTTGACGACGATCAAACCGATGGCGAGCGCGAGCGTCGTAACGACTTCAAAATAAACGAACGCTTTGATGCCGACGCGCCCCAATTTTTTCATATCGCCGATGCCCGCAATTCCGGTAACGACCGTGAAAAAAATGATCGGCGCGATGACCATTTTAATCAGTTTGATAAAAGCGTCGCCGAGCGGCTTCATCTGCGCTCCCAAGTCCGGGTAAAGCGCGCCGAGCGCGATGCCGAGCGCGATGCCGACGATGACTTTGAAATAAAGACTGCGAAAAAACGAATGCTTTTCGGGCGCGGTTTGTTCCATCGAAATTTCTGCCATAGCCGCAACATTGTAACCGAAAAAAATTAGACTATCGAACCGCCGAACATTTATAATTACGACATCGGACAAAACCGAAATTTTAACGGGCAACAAGGGAAGTAAATTGATGAACAGAAGAAAATTTATCGGCAAAACCGCCGCCGGCGCGGGCGCGCTGTTAATGACGCACAAAGCATTTGGCGCGGAAAATGAAACAAGGGAGAGTGAGAAAATAATGTTTGAAACACCAAAAACGACACTCGAAGGCGAAATGATTTATCGAATATTGGGCAGCACGGGCGAACGAGTTTCGGCAATCGGAATGGGCGGTTTTCATTTGAGCAAGCCGAAAACCGACGAGGAAGCCGTCAAATTAGTTCGTAACGCCATTGATCGAGGCATCACTTTTATGGACAACTGCTGGGATTACGCCAACGGTGTCAGCGAAATTCGCGCCGGAAAAGCCTTGAAAGACGGTTATCGCAACAAAGTTTTTCAAATGTCGAAAATAGACGGGCGCGACAAAAAAACGGCGGCGAAACAAATTGACGAATCGCTTTTACGACTGCAAACCGATCATCTGGATTTAATGCAGTTTCACGAAATTATCCGCTTTGAAGACCCCGACCGAATCTTTGCCGAAGACAGCGCGTTCGCCGCGATGATGGAAGCCAAAAAAGCCGGAAAAATTCGCTACATCGGTTTCACGGGACACAAAAATCCGGCGATTCATCTGCAAATGCTCGAAGTTGCCGCCGCACACAACTTCAAATTCGACACGGTACAGATGCCTTTGAATCCGATGGACGCGCATTTTCGTTCGTTTGAAAAACAGGTTCTGCCGAAATTAGTCGCCGAAAAAATCGGCGTTCTCGGAATGAAATCAATGGGCGGACCGTTTATTCTCGACAGCAAAACCGTCACGCCCGTCGAGTGTTTGAATTACGCTTTGACTTTGCCGACTTCGGTCGTTATTACCGGCATTGACAAGCCGGAAATTTTAGAACAGGCGTTCACCGTCGCCAAAAATTTCAAACCGCTGACAAATACCGAAATCTCCGCTATTTTGAATAAAACAAAAGAAGCCGCGCTGAGCGGAAAATACGAAAAATTCAAAACCGAATCGCGCTTCGACGGCACGGCAAACAATCCCGAATGGCTGGGCGAGAAACCGAAAGAAGTCTGAAATTCGAGAAATTTATTAATAGAAAAAAGCCCTGAAATCCAGAGGGCTTTTTTTATTTTTTTAACAACTTCGACTGAAACATTAAGCGTTAATTTCTAAGTTTAAGATAAGCAAAACTTTAGCCAAACGGAAAAATGAAAATTTAAATATTGACAAACGCGCTTGAGTTAATTGAAAATTACATTAGATACTATTGCTTTTTAATAAGTATCTAACGCCTCATAACGAGTGCCGGCAGAATTTCCAGAGTCGGAATTCAGCAGCGTATGTTTCGATGAAAAACATTCCAAATCTTTACTCTGAAGTCATTGTCAAAATTCTGCGACGGAAATCGAAACGGCACTATTCCCTAATAAATCATTTGTAAAATTAATTTCGAGGAGAACAAAATGAAAATTTTGAGGAATGCGGCTTTGCGAAAACTGCATTTGATGTTTCTGCCGATAATATTCGGCGGTTTATTTTTCGGATCGTTTCAAACGGCACACGGGCAAATTACTACTTTTGCCCAGTTTTTTGAGAAAAACGGCGGGCAGGACTTTGTATTTACGAACAGTTCACCTACCGCTTCTTTCAACACAATCAACGGCGGAACGGCGATTTATTTTACCTACCAAAATATCGGCGGGTTAAATTCATCATTGCAGGGACTTCAAGACGCGCATCTTGTTTTAACCTCGTCAACAACCGCGCTGGTTACCACAACTGGTTCTAACTTGGCGCAGCCGTTTAGTAATGCGAATAATACGATTCGGATCACTAGAGATACTGCCGCTCCGGCAGGCGTGGGAACCGGCTCGCGTACCAACTTACTGACGGTAACTTTTTCTCCCAACAACAACTCTCCTCAATTAACAGGATCGAATGGAGGAAATTCATCATCATTTTCGGCGACAACGCCGGATCACGTGGTAACATTTACTTCGGATTTTCTGAATTTCTCTACCACGACCGCGCGTAATTTCGCGCTCAGCTTTTCTTCCGTGACCCCGGCGTTGTCAATTGGCAACGGCGGTTTTCTGAGCAGCTTTACCGCTGCCGGTTCGGGAACATTCGCTTCAAATCCTGTTCCGACGGTTGTGGGACCGACCGCCGCGACGGTTACTATCAGCGGACGGGTTTTAACTTCTGCCGGACGCGGTTTACGCAACGCATTAGTTACCGTCACGCAAGCCGACGGCTCGACGCGAACGATTTTGACGAACAGCAGCGGACGCTACAGTTTTGCGGATGTAGAAATTCCGCAGACAATTATCGTGTCGGTTATTTCTAAAACTTTTATATTCAACCCGCGAGTTTTTTCGCTGGACTCCGATTTTGCCGAGATGGATTTTATACCTGTCGAAAGCAAATTTAAATAGGCGCAATCAAAAAAGGCGAGCGACGTTTGAAATTTCAAACGTCGCTCGCCTTTTTTTTATAAAGCTAAAATTTCAATTTCAATTCATCATTCTCCGCTTTAACTGAAACGCTTCCGCCATCGGTTAATTTGCCGAATAAAATTTCATTCGCCAGCGGCTGTTTGATTTTATCATGAATCAAACGCGCCATCGGACGCGCGCCGTATT
>CAXTMQ010000029.1:0-26575 GCA_964245305.1 uncultured Pyrinomonadaceae bacterium | reverse complement strand
CCGCGCCGGACAAGTTCGCGTCCTCGTAAATTTTCGTCAGTTCGTTAATCATTTTGTCAGCTCGGGTTCGACGGCGTAAAAGTGATTGATCCAATCGGAAATCGCCAGTATTCGCCTCCGCCGACTTCGAGCGGGCTGCTTGGGACGATTCTGGCTAAAAAATCTCCGCCCGACGAGAAAACCGCCATCGAAGCGATCGTCGCGGCTTCGGTGAACTGCTTCTGGAAGGCGACGGCGTTCGTTCTCGCGCCGGTCGTCGCCGTCGGAAAATTCGTGGTGTCGTTCTCGATTTCAATCGGCTCGTAGCCGTCGGCATCAATTTCGGTGCCGCCGGTACCGGTCGAAGAAATCGTGTCGGAGTAGGCGCGAATCTCGAAGTCCGCGCCGCCGAACAAGTTGTTGGCGATTCTGTTTCGCTCAAAAAGGGAAAATTCTACCATAAGTTTTTTAATTAAAAGTGAACAGTAAACAGTGATAATTCAACTCTCCTGTTCAACTATTAAACTGTTATAAATCGAAAAATCGGTTTCAGGATTCGCCCGTTCTCGAATCCTTCCGCTTCAAACGGGCGCGGAAGAAGCGGCAGCGCGTCGACATTAAAATCGCCGATGTCGCCGACACCGACGACGTTGATCGAAACGGAATTTTCCAGCGCGGTATTTATTAATGCGACAATCGAATTCCACAGCGCGGTATAAATATGCGTCTCGATTTTTATTTCCAGAGTTTTACCTTTTGAGCCGGTCTCGAAGATCTGCACGACCGGCGTGCCGTCAACCGCCTGAATCACCGAGCCGGTAAAATTCGATAAAAGCTCGCTCGCGCCATTGACTTGCAGCTTCGCCGGAATGCCGGAGATCGTGCCGTCGCTCGACAGATAAATCGAATCGAATTTGACGCGGTAAAATCTACTCATAATTTTGTGCCGTGTCTTTACTCGTCGCCGCCGGCTGCAGCTCCGCGCTCACGCCCGGCTCGGTGACGACGCGCAAAATTCGCTCGAGTCCTTTGAAACCTTCCTTCTCGGCGATTTCCATCAATCGTTTGCCGTTGGCGGCAATTTGCTCTAAATAGCCGTTCCGGGCGATGTCGCGCTGCACGGCGGCTTGTTCGGCGGTCGCTCGTCTGGCGGCTTCCTTTTCGTTCGCCGTCGCCGCCAGATCGCGCTGCTGCGCCGTCAATTGCTCCGGGCGCAAACCGGCAGACAGGGCGATGATTTTGCGGTCGATCGTCGCCTGCTGGTCATCGTTAAGCGTGGTGCGGTTGCCGGCGAGCGAGAACGCGCGGTCGAGCTTTGCCTGCGCCGAAAGATTATCGCGGTTGATAAATTCGTCCTTTTCGCGGTTCGTTAGATCGGCGAAGGATTTCTGTCGACGGAAAAAGCCGCCGCCGCCGGTGCGCTCGAAAACCGTGTTTATTTCATCGCGCAAATCGGTTTGCGTGAAACCGGTCGTGAATTTTTTGCCGTCTTTATCGGTGAAAATATTCGAGTTGTATCTGATGTTAGACCCGCCGTTTGCCGCGACCGCTTGCTTGAGACCGTCGGCGACGAAATCATTAAAAAACTTATTCGGGTCTTCGATTTTCGGCGTTTTGAACGAGCGCAACTCGTCCGCTCGTTCCCTTAAATCAAACCTGGCGAAATCGTTTTCGAGCCGCGCGTTGAAAAGTGAATCGCTGTTCAATTTTTGCTGCATTTGCAAAACGACGGTCTGCAGTTCGGGAGCCAGACCTTTTAAATTTTCGCGCAGATCGCGGATCGCTTTGTCGCCTTCGGAGAAGATGGTGACGAACGGATTGTTCGCGTTCGTTTTTTGCAGCAGATTGTCGTAAATATTTGTGTAAGTTTTACCCAAATCGCGGACTTTCTCCTGAATTTGTTCTAATTCCTGCTTTCTTTTTTCCGCTTCCTGTTTCCGTTTTTCCGCGCTTTGTTTCTCAAACTCGCGGTCGTTTTGCCGGCTGCGTTTGAAATCTTCGTTATGCTGATCGAACGCTCTCGCCAGGCGGTCGTTTTTCTCATACGGCAACTCGCGCAGACGCGCTTTAAAATCGGCGACTTCCGCAGCGCGGCGCGTAAATTCTTCGTTGGTTTTTTCGGTTAGTTTCCCGCTTCCGTCGTAAGTTTTAATAGTCGGCAGCGTGTTATTCAACAGCAGTTGCGCCGTCGCCAGCCGGCTTTCGAGTTGTTCTTTCGAGTCGGTTTTCAAATCGCGCTGAAAGTAAAAGTTTTTCTCGGCGGTTATTTGCTGTTCTTTGGCGACTCTCAACGCTTCCTGCTGACCTAATATCTGCCGGTTGATGGTTCCGGCAATCGTTTCCTCGACTTTCAGCCGTCGTTCGGCTTCGGCTCGCAGATCGCCCGTGATTTTGTAGGTCGCGGCGATGGCGACCGTGCCGAGTCCTAAAATCGAAACCAGACCGCCGTAGGCGGCGGTAAAACCGGCGATTTGTTCTTTACTGAAAATCTGGGCGATTTGTCCGCCTTGCTGGGCGAGAATCTGCGCCGGATTTTGCCCGCTAGCCAAGCCTGTTAGAACGTCGTTGATTTGATAACTGAGATTCGTTTTTTGAAATGAAGAAAGTTTCAGATTTCCGCCGCCGGGCGTTTTAACGCTTTTATCGAAGGGTGCCGGAGTATTGAATCTCGACTCGCCGTAATCAATATTAATTTTCGGTCTGGCTCGGCTCACTCCGTCATCACCGATGCCCGAAGCGATTCTATCGAGCGATAATTTGCCGGGATTCGTGCGCGGCGCGGCGGTGTTCAAGGAATCAATCTCACGCTTGATCGAATTAACGCTCTTTTTTACTTCGGCGGCTTCGTTCTCGTAATAACGGGAAATCGTCGGACGCGCTTGAAAAGTTTCGGTCTTGGTTTTGAGTGTATCGACTTCTTTACCGAGCTTGCCGACAGCGGCGGTGCCTTTAACCGACTCATTTTCTATCCGCTTTCCGAAATCGGCGTTTTTGCCGAGATTATTGACGTAGTTATTAAAATCAACGAGCTTGCCGCGCAGAGCGTCGATCTTATTGGCGTCGGTGTCGATAAACTTGAATTCGGTTGAAAGTTTATTCCCCATAAAAATTAGCGAAAAGTCAGTCGCCTCGATTCACGCTTCATTATTTTTTTCGGCTTCTTTAATTTTCTCCGCGCGATTTTCTTCCATCCGGTAGACCGCCAATAACTCTGCTGTTTTGACCGTCATTTCGGTTTTACTCGGTTCCGTTAAAAGCCTGACGGAAAAAATCACCGATTTTATATCTTCAAAACGGAATTTTTCCGCGCGTCTTCCGAGCCATTCCGACATCAGGCTTTCCGCTTCGGTCTTGAAAACTTCGTCGATGCTTCGGCGCGGACAATCGAGGCATAACGAGCGGCGCGTTCGGTCAAAATATCTCGGGCTTTCGACGCACTCGACCGGGCAATTCATAAATGCCGCGTCGAGCTTTGAACGCGCTTCTAAAAACTCAAAAAAGAATCGCAGACACGCCCTAAACGCTCACAAGAAATCAATCTCCGGCTGCATTAGATTGACGAAAGCGTTATAAGCGGTGCGAATAATTTTTTCAGATTCGGCAGTCGGTTCCGGGAAGAATCTTTTCAGCGCGTCCGCCGCGCTTTCCGCATTCTGCACCAGATCAACGAACTTAACTTCCGATTTTTCCTTGACGACTCGTTTCGGAATTTCCGCCGACCATTCGGCAATCGCCTCGCGCCGGATCTCGAAAGTTTTTCGGTCTTTATTATCGTCGTCGGCGACGTTCATCAACTGCTGATTGACCGTTTCCATTTCCGCATCAGATGCCATACGCGGATAGAACGCCACTTTGTCGTCACCGTAGCCGACTTTGAACGCTTTCAAATTTGCTGGTTTAATCATAATTTTCAAACGGGTAAATTTTCTGATTTTCTACTCATAACGATTTGTTTATGAGTAGAAAATTCGGTTTTGTTCCTGTTCATTTAGACCGATAAGAAGGCAGAAGTCGCGCTGATATGAGCTTCGGCTCTGACGGGCGCGTTCGCGCCATCGCGCATCGGCAAACCGTCGAGCGAAATCACCGACCGATTACGCGGTCCGGCGTGCTGTCTGGAATTGCTCTGCGGTTTGACGCGCGTGTTCGGCGCGAGCAGAGTGAAACGATCTCCGGGCATTCCGAAATGCGTCGTGTAAGCCACATTCGATTCGGAACGCACGGCGACCGCCAGCGCGTCGTCCGGGTCGTTCGGCGCGCCGAAAATTTGCGCCGCGATTGAATACTGCGGCTGATCGCCGCGCTCGTGCTTTTCCGGGTCCAAGGAATCAAAACCGAACGTGTCCGCGTCAACCGACACCGCGTCGTTGTTCGTCATCGTCTGCTGGAAGATGTCGAGCGTTTTGAACTCCGTTCCGATCTGAATGCGGCAGTCCGCGGTTTTCATCGGCGGATTATTGACGCACGGCGGCACCGAAAAGCCCGCGACCTGTTCGGCTTCGTAATTCGCCAGCACCGAGACGGTCAAGCCGACATCGCCCGAACGGTTCAAGACCGGGTCGAACCGCTCGCAGACGGCGTTGTAATATTTCTCGGTCGCCAGATTGCCGGTTTTGTAGCCGAGCGCGAAGGAAAATTCCGCCTTCGAGTCGTCGGTCGAATTGGCGAACTCGTGAAACTTGTTCGCGCCGGCGGTCGTCTGCGCGACCGTGACGGTTCCGCCGCCGGTCAGCGAGCCGTTTCCGATGACGACGAGCGGCAGATCGGCGCGTTCCAGGCGGTTCGTAAACGTAATGACGATGCCGGTCGTCCAATCGCCCGTGACGGTCACGTCCCCGGCTTTAATCAGATTGCCGATGGTCGAAGGCTGTTTGATTAACGCCGTCGCGATTTGCGCCGGTGTTGCGTTCCAGGGAATCGCCGCCGTCACGCCGGTGCGTCCTTCGAGCGCGAAAGTGATGGTGAAGGTTCCGCCGGACACGGTTCCGGTGCGCGTCAATGTTTGGACCTCATTCTGCGGCGTGCCGGTCGGAGCCGTCGCCGAACCGAAAAAATAAGCCGCCCAGCGCGCCAAAATCTGCGCCGTGACGATTGCATAGGTGAACGTGAAACGCTTCAGGCGCGTGTCGGTCGTTTCGTCGTCGGCGTAGCGGTTTTCGCAATCGAGAATCACCCGCCGCGCGACGACATCTTCGACCGAAATCTCGCACTTATCGCGCGTATCTAAATCGGCGTCGTCCATCGGGACGTTATGATCCGACTGCACGCCGCCCGCGCCGCTGAAGGCGACGAATTGATTGATAAGTCTTTGCGGTTTTGAAGCCATGATTATTGATTTTCCTCCTCACTGGATTCTTCTTTTTGCTGTTGTTCCGCCGATTTAACGGCTTTCTTCAGCACCGGAGTTTTGAAATCGTCCGGGCGCAGTTTGAAAAGTTGAGCGACAATTTCCGGCGGCATATAAATGCCGTTCTCTATTCCTTCGGGAAGAATGATTTTAGTTTTGCCGTCCATAATAAACGCCGGAACTTCCTTCGCCATCGGCATCATTTTCAATTTTTCCTTGTCGAACTTATGCCGCCGTCCGACATATTGAATGTTTGCAAGCGGCGTTTCCGACTGCGGCGAATTTTCCTTCTTTTTTCTAGGCATAAATTTTCTCCATTAATTAAAAACTCAACATTCTACGAAAGTGATCGAAACTTTGACCGCGATGTCCGCGCTGAAGCCGCTGACCGACGGAATATACTTGCCCGGCTCGTCTTCGCTGATCGCCTCGTCCGCGTCGCTTAATTCGGCGACGGCTTCCGCAATCGTCTCCGGCAATCCGGTAAGCGGTGTTTCCTCGCCGCCGAACGCCGCGTTCAAACCTAAAACGGCGGTCAAAAAATCGTAATAAGTTTTCAAAACCTTCTTCTGAAAGTCATCGGGAACGCTCTGTTCGTCGAGCCGCCGTTTACTGCTTTCCCGAAAGACGTTGAAGTTAAACGTGTAAACCCAAGGCTCGCCGTGCGCTTCGGGCTTTTGCGGCGTTTTGGAAAGCGTCAAAGTCGTCAGCGCGACATTGGCGGTTTCGATTTCGAGCCGCGTGTTCATCGCCGAACCATTGATATTCGCTTGAAAATCCGCTTTGTCCGCGAACGCCATCGGCGAGATGTTGACGAAACCGCATTCGGGAACACCGGCTGCAATTTCGGCTAACGCGCGGGCGACGATTAAAAATTCTTCCGGCGATAAAGTCATAAAAGTTTTTGCAGCTCCTCTGCGAGATTAGAATCGAGTGCCTTTTGAGCATCAACTTCATCTTGCCGAGAGACGATTACTCTGCCCAATTCGGTTTGCAGTCTTTCCGCATAAAAAGCATCCACCGTTGTTTCATATTCGACATCGGATACTCTTCTGCTTCGCACCGAGCGCAGAAGAGTTTTGGTAAAACTCGCGGGGCGTTCGCCGCGTCTCGACTGCTGATGCCGGACCCGGAAAGTTTCGCCCCGCGCCTTGATCACGATTTTTCCGGTGTGCGGCGAACTCTCCATTTTGTCCTGCAGATCTTTCGCAAAGTCCGTCGCCGTTTTTCTGACTGCCCGTCCGCCGGCGGCGCGTCTTTTGTCACGGTCGAAAATCGGCGAATCGAGTTTTAATGACGACTTAAAAGACATTGACTAAGCGGGAACGGCGAATCGTTCCTCCGGTTCGCGCGTCGCGTGAATCTTCCAGCTCGGACTGGTCGCGTTCGGCGAAACGGCATCCTTTTTCGCAAATAGAAAAACGTCGAGTAAAGCGGTCGAGCCGTAACCCAAATAAGTGCTTTGCGCGACATCGTCTTCAAAAGCCGCGTCGAGCGTGGCGACGGAAATTTTCAGCTCGTCGCGGAACTGTTTGTCGAACGCTGCAAACCAGCCGCCGGCGACTTCGCGGACGACCGCGAACTTTTCGGTTTGTCCGGCGCGCTTCAGCAAAAATAGACGAACTCCGGCGGGACGCACGTCGTCGAAAATTCGCTGCTGTTCCGTGATGGTTTGTTCGTTTTCTAAAAGTTTTGCCATTTATTCCTGTTTGGCTATTTCCTGATATTGTTCCCAATCAACGACGAATAAAATGCATTGATGTTTATTGAGCATTAAATCAAGAAGCGTCTTTTCGTCCACGCCCATCGTAATCGTCGCGCCCTGGGAAACTTTGTCGGCTTTCACAAAATTCGTGGACATCCGAATATCCTTGTTTTCGCGCGACATTTGCGCCAGCACTTCAAAATTTGTTTTCTTTGCCATTTTTCAATCAAAAGGCGAATATGCCCGCGCCATATCCATGCAGTGGTCGTAAATCTGCGAGCGATTCCATTTCTGGTTGTCAATCGAGATGTCGAAATCTTTGGCTGCCATTGACGCTTTCAGCATCCACGCGTCGAAAATCGCGTTCCTGACGTTGTATAAGTTGCCGTCCACATCCTCTTCGCTTTTGTTCCAAACCACGTTTGAGCCGTCGTAAACCGTATTCCATTTGCCGTCCGCCCAGTTCGGCTCCGTCGTCGCTGACAGACCGGAAATTTTGCACCGGTAAAAAAAGCCGTTTCTCTCCGTCGGCTGAACTTTGTCGCCGACTTTATAAGCGTGTCCGGCAGTCCAGACCGTCGCCCGCTGGTTTTTGACGACGAGCGTTTCGACCTGCTCCGGCGTGAGATTCGGAAACTGATCGGTTTGCGCGGATGCTGAAACTTCGGCTTTGGCTTCTTCTAAAGTCATTAATTTTGTTTGAATATGGACGCGCGTTCGGCAGCATTTTTCGCGTCGAGCAGACATCTCAAAGCGACGGTGCGTTCCGGATTGCGCGGCAGAGTTTCAACGATATGGATTGCCAAATCGCCGAACGGTTTGACGACTTCCGCCTGATGTTTCGACAAATTTTCGCAGCTGAAAAATTGCAGCAAAGGTTCTTCCATATTATTTCTCAAAACTCCTGCTCGGCTTCCCGGTAAGCGTTCATTGACTCGCACATCCAGTCGCCGAGAATTCTGCGCCGCTCGTCGCTCGAGGCGATAGTTTTCACCGTCGCCACTTCGCGCCGGCGCGCGTCGTAAATTTTGCCGAAAGCGAAATCAAAGGCGAGCGGAAATTCTATTAAATCCGTGATTGCCGTCGTTTCTTCGTTTTGTTCTCCTCGAGGCTCGTTCTCCATAAAAATCAACTTGCTTGATCAACCAAGGCATTCACATTTGTTAAAACCGGAAAACCGACAAATTGAAGCGGCAGTTCCGGTTTTTGATTAGCTCGGTGAATGTAAAAATTTAAGAGCTGTGCGGCTCGGCGCGAATCAGGTTGCAGACGTTTTCGCCGCGATAGCCGAAATCGTTCGGCGGCAGGTCGAAAAATTCCGCTTCGGTAAATTCGCTCACGCTCTCCGGCGTTTCCGTTTTTTCTTGGCTGAAATTTTTTGCCGTCGCGGTCGTTAGACTCGGCAATTTCAAAAAAGATGATTCACGGGTGATTACGCTCGAAGAAGCGACGGGCATCGCTTTTGAAATGTCCGGCTTGACGACCTGATCGAAAAGAATCAAACTGCCGAGTGCCAAAATATAAGCGATTAAAAAACTGAAAAATGTTTTCATCGGTTCTCCTGTTTTAATAAAAATTTCCATTAAAAATAATGGCGTTATAAATTATTCTTCAATCAATTCGACCTGCCTGGCATTCAAAACGAGCGTGCCGTGAACATTGTGCGCGCCGTGTTCTTTGTCTCTGCCGATGCCGATTGTCACATTGCAGTATTCATCGGTCGCCGCCGTGTTTTCGATCACGCCTTCGATGCGAACTTTGTCGCCTTTTTTGACTGGTTTCCCGTTTTTGTCGTGCATAAAATTTCTCCGTGTCCAGAATTTCCATTAAAAAATAATGGCGTTATGAATTGCTCTGACCGTCCCCGGTGATTTATTTTTTAGACGATTTATTTTCCGGCGCGTCGAGTTCGGCTTTATGCTCGAACCTGCCGTCCGATTTTTTCTCGGCGGTTTTCGATTTTTCTTCCTTTTTCGCCGCCGGTTGTTTTTCTTCCGTCATAACATTTTCCACTGCGGTCTGGATTAACTGACCGTCGGCGGTCTGCGCGTCGAGCCGCGAGCCTTCGACGCGCAAAACCGTCGCTTTAATAAAAACTGAATCGCCTGAATTCATTACTGCCTATCTTATTGCCTACCAGATAAGCCTTATCTGGTAGGTTTTACCCTACAGATAAGGCTTATACTGTGGAGTTAAACGGAAATTGCCGGACTCGACTGCGAAACCGGATTGTAACGGGAGTTGTAAAGCTCGATCAGCCCGTAAGCGACTCCGGCAGCCGAACCGCCCGCGCCGGTGTGAACGAGCCGCAAGTAGCGTTTGCGGTTCGCCAGCTTGATGTTCATCACCTGCGTCTTCGCGCCGCCCGCCGTCGTCGCCTGGGCGAACGCTCCCGAAGGGACATCGGTCCACGCCGCGTTGTCGGCAGATTCCTGCAATTTGCAGTCGCTCGTCGTTCCCGCGCCGCTCGGCGCGGAATTGAAAATCGCCTTGCCGGTCTCGAAACCCTGACAATCGACCGAAGCTCCGTTCGTCGTCGCCGCCGTGATCGCCGCCGCAAAACCGGGCGCGGTTTTTATCTGTTCGCTCGGCGTGTGTAAATTTTGCATTTTATTTTCCTCTCGAAATTTTTGACTTTTTCAAAATAGTGAAAAATTGAATAATTCAATTTTTCACTATTACCATTTACCATTTACCTTTTATGCGGCGACGCGCTGCACTTTCAGTTTCCAGTCTTCCGCGACCTGACCGCCGAGCCGCAGTCTGCCGAGCAGCCGGACACGATTCGACGTAGCGACGATTTCCTTCAAAATCTGAATCGAGAAGCCGACGCGCGTTACTTTGTAATAACCCTTCGGGTCGCCGAAGATAACCGGCAGCTGGTTTGCCGCGACATCCGGCATAAAGTCGGTCTCGGAAATCGGGAAGCCGAGCAGATTGTCCGGGCGCGCGGTCGCCAGCGCGTCGTCCATCGAGCCGCGGGCGAACAAGTAGCGATTGTTCGCGTCTTTGAGCTTGGCGATGGCGCGTCCGGCGGACGTGCGATTGAAGAAAAATCTGGCGGCTCGCGTGTAGCGCGCCTTGATGCTGTAAGCCAGATCGGTCAAGCCGTCGGCGGTCAGCTGGTTCGCGTCGCCGGAATTAACGACTCCGGGCGCGTTCGCGCCGCCGACGTTCAGGAGAATGCCCATCGGCTTGCCCAAACCGTCGCCCTGAACGATCAAATCTTCCTGCACGACTTCCGACGTTTCGCGGAATTTTCCGGCGAGCCAGCCTAAAATATCGAACGCCGAATCCTCCAGCATATTATTCGTCACGTCGTGATACATCATCGCCGTGTGAATCGGAATCGTGATGTTGCCGAACGCTCTGGCGTTCTGTTCCTGCGTCGCGCCGGTTTCTTCGTCAACCCACTCGACGCGCACGCCCGTGGTGTATTTGTCGTCAGCCGAGTAAGTGTTTTTCGGCATAATCAATTTGTCCGACGAAGTTTGCAAAGAGGTCACCATGTTCGAGAGAACCGGCGTGGCGGCTTCGCGCTCGATCATCCGGGCAAGGAACTGCGCCGGAACCAGAAAGCCGCCCGCCGAGTCCGCGCCTTCCGCCAGCGATTTCAGCTCGCCGCTGCCGAGATTGTCGAGTCCTTTTTTGCGAAGGTAATTGGCAAAAGCGTCGCGGTAGGATTTCTGATTGATGGTTCCCATTTGCGCGGGAGTTAATCCGAAGCCCGACTCTTCGATGATTTTCTGCGTTTTGACATCAACGACCACGTCGCCGGCTTTCTCGCCGAAGCCCGCCAGACCGCTGTTCGCGTCGCCGTGCGGCAACGGATTCTGCGGAGCGTTTTTCAAACCTTCCAGCTCGCTTTCGTTGCCGGCGGCGAAGGCTTCGCGCTGTTCGGCGGCTTTGCGCTGCGTCGAAAGATTTTCGATCTCGCCGATCCAATCGTCGGCTTGTTTCAGCTCGTCGGTCGTCGCCGATTCGCCCTTGGCAAGAATCGCCTGGACCTGACCGCGTTTTTCCGCTTCGTCTTTCGCAAATTTTAACGATAGTTTCATATGAATTTTCCTTTTCCTTTTAGTTTTTAAGCGGATAATGACCGCAGTTTTAAATTAAGAATTTGAATTTTATTTTGCGGGTTTTCCCCACTCTTCTTCCCACATCTGCATTTGCTCAATTTCCGCGGATTGGGTTTTAACTATGTTTTCGGCAAAATCTTTAAGTTCTTTAATTTTTGTCGAATTGATAACTTTTCCCGACATTTCCAAAGCCATTTGGTGATGCTCCGTCATTGATTTAAGAAATTCGATGTCGGAATTCTCAACGCTGCTTTTAACAGCCGGAATGCTCCGCAATTTTAAATTCAGAATTTGAATTTTTTTGGAATTGTCGCCCGAGATCGACGCTTTTCGTTCCGCCTGAATTTCCTCGCGCGTCTTTATCAAAGATTTTCCTTCGACGACTTCCGAAGCCTCGTTCGCGCCGATTGGTACGATTGAATGTTCTTTGAGCGCGACCTTTTTGAGCAGTCGAACGAGCGGCTGCTGTTCCTTCAGATAAGTCAGAACTTCCTGCGAAGGATTTTTCAAAAACGGCACGGCTTCCTCGCCGACGACGTAATCGTAGCCGCCGGAATAGGTCCGGTAGCCGATAGAGAGCGAAACTTTTTTCCCGTTGGCGAGCCGGTTGTTCACTTTTTGCCTGATCGCCTGCGCGTCCGGTGTCGGGTGATAAATCGACTTGACGAACAAACCGATTTCGTCCTCAAACGCTTCGACCGGAATGCCGATTTCCGACGTGATGCCCCAGCGATGGTCGGGCGCGGTGAAACCCGAGTTCAAAAATTCCGGCAAAGAATCCTTGAAGCAGCCGGGCAAAGTGATGTCGTCGTAGGAATCCAGCACGCCGAAATTATTGGCGTAGCCGGAAAACGAGCCGGAGCCTTCCGAGTCCGAAGCGTCGGCTTTGAACTCGGAAAATTCAACGAATTTTATTTCGGGAACATTTTTGTCAGTCATTTGGAGCAGGTTGAACTTTATTATTTTGCGGCAGACCCGGCGGCTCGTGTTCTAAAAAAAGAAATCGGAACACGAGCGCGAATTCGCCGGTGTTCCGATTGATAGAAATTAAGATTGTAAAAAATTAAGCGGCTTCCGGAGCGGGAGCGGCGACAAGCGTTTTCAGCGCGGCGGTCGCTTCGGAACGATACACTTTATCCGTTTCTTCCACCGGCAAACCGAGCCGCGAGCGTCCTTCCGAGCGTTTCATCAAATCCCCGTTGTATGCCATCGTCATTCGTTTGTATAAATCATTCTGGTCATCCTGCAAAGCGCGAACTTCCGACAAATTAAACTGCACGATTTGTTTTTCGCTTTTATCGAAATCACTAAGGAGCTGATGGGAAAGCTCGGCTTGAATATATCTCCACAAAGGAACAATGACATCCTCATACGCCGATGTGCGGGCTTCGTTGTAGTTTGAATATGTCGAATGCTCGAGTCCCGCGCCGAACTGCAGCACGACCGCCGGAATGCCGGTGAGCGACGCGATGGTTTCTTCCGGCAAGCGACGCAATTTCGACAGATCGAGTTCATCCGGAGAGAAGCCGGTTTTCACGAGATCGAAGGCTCTCGTCGAAACGGTCGGCTTGCCGCGCTCGTCGCCGGAAATTTTTCGCTGGAAGCTGTTCTGCAGACGCGCCACGTCGTCTTGTTTCAAACCGACGATGTCGTTTTTCGGAATGAGCGCGAACGGACCGACACCGCAGTTTTTCATTAAAAGCGCGGAGAAATTCGCCGCTTCATTGTCGGTGTAAATTTCCCTTAAGGCGGAGGCGACATCCGACAATCCCATCCGGGTGTTGTGCGGGTCAATGCCGTTTCGCAAGTGAATGACATCCGACGGCTTTAAGCGATGCTCAATGCCGTCGGCGTTGTAGGCGTAATAATCGATGAAATTATTTCCTTCCCAGCGCGGCTCAATGGCAAAGTGTGGCAGATACCACAGTTCGATAACTTCGCCGAGTTTGTTGCGGACTTTGTAGAAAAAGACGTTGCCGGAAATCAGCCAGCTCAAGCCCAAAGATTTCCAGAGCAAATCGCCGGTGTAAAATTTATTCGGACGCGCGAAAAGTTTCGCCAAAGGATGCGCGAAAACTACCTTTTTAGTGCCGTCGGCTTTCGGCTCGACGACTTCGACCGTCGCTTCCGGCAGATTGCGACCTAAGAAATTCGCCGCCGACATAATCAGCCGGCTCTGCGTCAGATCGCCGACTTCCGCCTGATAATCAACCGAAGTGTTCTGGTATCGCCCGAAAATACTGAGCAAGGAAGATTGATTGTAGAAAGGATTGCTGCCGTAGCCGCCGGAACCGTCGGCGTGATTCATTGAATTGCCGCCGGTGAATTTTGCTTTGATTGATTTAAAGACATTCATTTTGAGTTTTTCTCCTGATTAATAAATTTCCCAACTGCCGCGCTCGAACATCGCTTCGCGCATTAACGCACGGGCAATGACCGAGTCGTCGTGAAAGCCGGCGGGCGCGTTGTAGCTGATTCTGCCCGTCTCCTCCGAACGAACCGCTTCGTAGGCTTCCAGCTCGCGCGTCGCCACCGGTTCGTCGGTAAATTTCATTTCCTCTTTTTCAAACGAGAGCGCGAGCGACTGAATGAGTTTGGGCTTGCTCTGCGCCGTCATCGAAAATCCCTGCACCGGCAATCCCATCCGAAGAAGTTCTTCGAGGTTCGGACCGCCGATGGAATTTTCTTCGACGAGCGCGAATTCGACCCGGTATTTTTCCATCGCCGACTGTAATCTGCCGCGCTGAAAATGCCAGTCGATTTTGTTGAAGCGGTCGAGGAAAATTTCGCACCGGCACTGTTCGCAACCGATGGAAATGACCGTGAAATCGTTGACCTTGCCCCAGTCCACGCCGGCGACGATTCTGTGTCCGGCGTGATCGGTCGGCGGCGGAGCGTCGAGCAGACACGCCTTGATGTTTCTGAAGACCGCGCCTTCGCCGGCGATAAATTCGGCAAGGAATTCCTGTTTGAAAACCTGTTCGGGCAGCGTCAATCTGGTGGCTTCGATTTCTTCCGGCTTGATAAACGGATTCGACGCGGTCGGCATCTGCCACGATTTCCATTCTTTGTTCGCATTGTCCGCGCCGTAGGCGTAAAGCGTGTGGAAAAAGTTCAAGCCCTTCGGAGTCGACGGGAAAAACGCGTCGCCGACGTAATCGGCGAGCGTCGCTCTGATGCTTTCGGTCCACGCCGTTTCGAGATAGCGGACTTTGGCGGCTTCGTCGACGATGGCGCGTTTGTATTTGCGCGAGCGTCCCGCGTCCGGGTCTTCGAGACTCCAAAAGTCGATCACGCCGCCGGTGACGAGCTGCATTCGTTTGTCCTGACCGTTTTTTTCGGTGATGACCGGTTTCAGGAGCCGCGCGGTTTCGCGCCAGACTTCGATCAGATATTTGTAACTCGGCGCGAACCACGCGACCGGATAACCGGCGAGCGCGGGTCCGAGCAGCAGATTCGTGCAGAGCAGAGTTTTTCCGAAACGGCGACCGCAGCAGATGACGTTGAAGCGTTTCATCTCCGCCATGATTTTGAGCTGCCCGGCGTGCGGTTTCGGAATTTTGAGCGTGATGGCTGACATCTAAACAATTGTGTTGTTCACGTCGGTGTATTCGACGAGAATTTTTGAGGGCTTTTCGGTGTTGGTTTCGATTTTCGTCGGCGCGTAATTGCCTTGCAGCAAATTTATTTCGCGGAGCTGATTGCGGATTTCGCGGGCGATCAGAATGGATTTATTTTTCTTGAATTTCGCGCGAAGCTCCAGAATATTGTCCTCGAGAATGGCGATGGACTCGCTTCGGGAATCTTCGACGATTTTCGTCTGGTTGCGTTTGAGATAACCGGCGACGGCTTTCTGGCACGCCGAGATCGAATTCCAGTGACCGAGCGTTTCAATAATTTCATCGTAAGGAACTTTCGCCAGGCGCAGCGCGACGGCTTCGGCGAGTTTCTTTTGATATTCGATTTCTTTGGCAGAGGTTTTGGACATTAACGGTTGAGAATTTCAGCGATTAATTCCTGTCTGGCGGTTTTGTCGCTGTTTCCTTTTTCGACCGCATCGCTGAAGATCTGCAGACGGTCGAAATATGCGCCGTGAACGGCGGCGATTTCATTAAATTCCTCGATGTCATGCGGAATAATCCACAGATCCCCGAGTTCGTTGATACCGAAATGGCAAAGCTCGTGATGAACGACGGCGATTTTTTGCTGTGCAGTGAGCATTTCAAAAGCCGGAATGCCGACTTCCATGACGAAGAAACCGTCAGGCGAACCGGCAAGAAAAGCGTTCAAACCGGTGATTTTTCTCGCCAGCGCGATGGCTTCGCTGCCGTCTTTGCGCGGATTGTCCGACGCGAAAATATACCGAATCTCAAAGCCTTCGAGTTCCGGTTTGAGAATCTCGATCAGTCGCGTCGCAATTTCTTCGACTTCCGGTGCTGGTGTGAATTCCTTTGCCATTTTTTGAGTAGCGATGATGTATAAGTTATGAGAGAAATGTATAAGAGTAATTAGAGCTGATGAGTTGAAAGGTAGTAAATACGGGCGGTTATTCTCTTATTTTATGTATAACTATGTGGATAGTATGTATAAATTAAGAGAGCCGAGGTTCATTTTCCTTTCTGATTGATGAGAACTTCCTTGAGCATCGTTTTCACGGTTTCGTTATTCTGCTCGTAAATATCTTTGCGAACGTATTTATCGTCGAGCTTTTTCAAAACCTCGTCGATTTTCTGCTCGAGCCGGTCGGCTTGCTGGTCGCGTTTGGCGGAACGCTTGTCGGCATCGTCGAGTTTCAGATAACGCAGATCGCCTTCCTGCTGCGAGATGCCTTCGGCTTTGACGGCTTTCGTGGCGACTATCCCCGCGCCCGAGCCGCCGCCGATGACGACGGCAATCAAGGAAGTGATCAACGCACTGCGCCAGTCGAAATTGGCGAACCAGTTTTTGTTTTCAGACGGTGAGTTTTCGTTTTCCATAAAATTTAAGGTTCAAAGTCCATAGTTCAAAGCAGCAGCTTGATGACGATAATTCCTGAGGCGACGGCGATGGCTTTCCATTTGTCGCGCGTCGCTCGTTTTGCTTTGTCGCGCTGTTTTTCGTTGTCCGCCTGAAGTTTGGCAATGGTGTCTTCGTTGATGGCGACGGCGCGGGCGAGAGCGGCGTTGGAAGTTTTGAGCGAAGCGATTTCAGATTGCGCCGCTTCGTAGGATTTTGAAATTGACGCTGAATTTTCGCGCGTCACGGCGACTTCGGCTTCGAGGTCAGCGATGCGGTTTTTTTGTTTGGAAATTAAATCTTCCGCCGATTTGTTTTGTTCGATTAAAAACGTGACGGTGTTATCGGTTCTGACAATATTCGAATCTTTTTGTTGGGAAAAGACGTTCGAGTTCGCGGCAATTATCAGCAATGCTGCGGTTAAGATCAGATTCTTCAGTTTTAAGTTTTTCATATTCTCTTTGAGATTTTTCGAGTTCGATTTTCGAGTTGTTTGATTGTCGCCGCGCGGTATCGAGTTTCGGACGAATGACAGAGCTTCGACGATTATCTTCGGTCTGGCGTTCCGCATCATAACTGATCGCCTCACTGTTCGCGTTGACGGCTTCACGAACGCTTTTGTTTGCTTCAAAGGTCTGGTTAGTGATCGTTTTATCGAACCGGCTCGCCTGATAATCGCCGTAAAGCGAGAAACTGATCACGCCGACGAAAATCAAAAACGCGATGACGATCAGCCAAAAATAATCGTTGAAAAATGTTTTGAGTTTAATCATTTTATTCAGCCGGCATCAGCGGATCGGCTAAATCTTTCAACCAGCCGAAAACGCGGTCTTTGTATTTGAGAACGGCGTAACCGGAAAAACCGACGACGGCGAGCGCGGCGATGACGAGCAGAATTTTTCCGTGCAGACCGAGCGTCCAGACCGTTGTGAGCGCGGCGAGAATTCGCGCGAAGATGACCGCCGCGACGTTTTTCGCCGTATCCTGCGGGCAGTGCTTGAGATATTTTTCCGAGAATTCCTTGACCTTTGATTTGTCGCCGTCACCTGAGGAAGTCGCCGGCGCGACCGCAGAGTTTTCGTCGCCGGTCGGAGCGGCGGTTGCCGGTTCGCCGGTAGGAGTCAGAACTACGGGTTCGGCTGCCGGCGGGTTTTGCGCCGGTTCAACTTTTTCCGCGAACGAAAAATCTTCCGGTACGCGGCGTTTGCATAAACTGTAAAGCTCGTTGCGTTTCGACCAGTGCAGCGGCATCAAATCTTTATCGCCGCGATTGACGATGCCGTTCAGCTCTTTAATTCTTCCGGCATCGGCGTATCGGTTGAGATTATTTTCCGCCCAGAAAATGCACGCCGCTTCGACGGCGATTTCGACGGAAGCGAGCAGCTGCGGATTTTTAATGACATCAATGCCGAGTTTTGCGCCGATTCGCTTCTGCACGCGCTCGTAATTGAACCGTCCGGTCGTTTGGATCAAGGAGCGACCTTTGAAGCGTCTGCCGTCGCCCGGCTGCGTGTTGCCCAAGTCGCGCCGATTCTCGTAAGCGTCGCCGGAGGCGTATTCGACGGTCGTGCGGAAATAATCGGTTTCGACTCCGCAGCACGACAAAAACGCGCAAATTCTCAGGTAAGAATCAATCGAATATTTCGGCAGAAATTTATTGAGCGCGGCGATCAAACGATCACGCTCGCGGACGAGATTGAAGCGGCGCAGATTCACCGGCGAAGTTAAACCGGCGGTCGGAAAAAGATTATTGAATAATTTAGCAGTGATCATGCGGATAAAAAATGGATTGATTGAGCGTCTTAGGAAGGTTTTGCTTGATTGGCATTCAATTTGCCAAATTGGTGACAAGTCCAAAAGGTGAACTATTTCGAGGCGGGAAAAGACTCAGGCAGGCAGACAACTGTAGGATTTGCAGACGCGCAATCAATCCGAAACTAATTTTGAATTTTGGGAAATTTTACGATAACCGGGAATGAATAACTGAAAACAAATGGAGTTTGTTTTCGGGGTTTTTATCTTTGGCGGATAAACGTATTCAATGGTCATTGTAAGTTTCGGAGGTCAGTCGCCGAAGAGTTCGGCGGACACTTTCGATATTACGCGCAGAAGCTGCGCTGATGTTATGTATTTTGCTTTCGGGAAAGATAACACGTGGCAGGAGATCAATTTTTGCGCGTAAGCTCAAAATGCAGCTCATTGCGACTGTTCGATTTTTTAATCAGAGTTTTTTGAAGCGTGTTGTCGCGCAGCAGCCGCTCGACGATCTTCATCACGGTCGAGCGCGGAATTTTCGTCTCGGAGATAATCTCGCTGTAAGTATTGTAACCGCCGGTGATGGCGTTGAGAATTTTCTGCTTCTGATCGCGCTGATTTCCGTAACGCTCGAATTCTTCCTTCCAGCGCACGACCATCGCCCGCTCGCGCGACGGTTCGAGCGAACGAAGAAGCAACTGCAAGGTTGAATTTATTAACTGGACGTTTTCCACTCGGGAGCCGAAACCTTAATAAAGGATGAAGTAACGACTTCTATTTAAGATATTTTTATGAATGAAGTCAATTTAATTTTTTGGCAGATTCAGGAAGATTGAATATCTAACGGTTTCGGCGCGTTGAGTAATTGATTTTCCTGCACCGGCACAGCTTCGGGAAATTTGCGGCGCTCAACGATATTTCCGTTCGGCATCGTTCCGGCGAAACCCGACTGAATAATCTCAAAAGTTTCGATCAAATCGTGGCGCCCGGAATTTTTGAGTTTTGTTCTTACTTCTTCTGTCATTCTGTTCATAATTTGCGAGAGTCAGAACTATCTATTTCGTTGAGGAGGAACTTAATGGTTTTTAGATAGCTGAATTTAATTTCCGGTTTCAAAAATAGACTAATATCTTTTGGTCAAATGGTTTTGAATTACCAAAAAGATTTGATTGGAATTATGCCTGATTGTGTCGTCGGTTTGCGTCTTTTCAATATGTTCATAAACTTCTGAATTAACTGCTTTTAGTTCTCCAACAATCATTAATTTAATTTCTTTCTTCTCTTCATCTGACAACGCCATTTTATTTTTTCTCCGATTCTAAATTTTTTCTATATTCTCTTTGCGCCAAAGTATTTTTCGACGGATTTTCAACCTTGGGTCTGCCTTTTGCCGGCAATTCAAACGCTTCAACGTCAGTTTTCTGAATCAAGCGCAAATTACCGACTTTAATCGAAGCGAGCTTACCGTCGGCGACTAATTGTCTGACACGCCCACCGGAAACGCCCAGCTTTGCCGCCGCCTCATTAACTGTTAAATAGCCTTCGACTCCCATACTTCTCACCACAAAAAATATATCAAAAAAAACTTTATAAAGTCTAGCAGAAGTGCAAAATATTGTTGACATAGTTTAGCAGAACTGCTAGACTTTATAAAGATTGAGAAAGTCAATCACATTAAATTTTTGAGGTTTTACAAAATGACAACAGAACTTAACATCGGTGACAAAATCGGCTTCACGTTCTTAGCGAAAGACATTGACGACGCGGACAAAACTGTATTTTTTACAGTTTGCGAAGTTACGGAACGCGACGGCGAACGCGCATACAAATACGAATTTCCCGACGGCTCGATTTCGAGTTCGGCGATTCGCCAATCGGATTTGGTCGGACACGCGGTGCAGATCGAGCCGCGCGTTTCCCGCCGCGCGATTTGCTTGAGCGACCGCCGCGACGAATTCCGCACGGCACTCGAGCGCGGCAAAGACAACCGCTTCGACGTTTTCGCCGATTGGGATCGGGACGCGTTTGTCGTCGTCAATCTCGACAACAAAAACGAATACCGCGTGACGCTTGAAACGAACGGCGGCAAACTTTTCGCCGAATGTTCGTGTAACGATTTCACGTATCGCAAGCGAATTTGCAAGCACGTCTCGGAAGTTCTCACGAACGCGCTTTTCACGGCAAAAATCTAAAAATCAAGGCGGTGAAATTCCGCCTTTCAAAAAATTATGTCGAATAAAAATTTTCAAATCGCCAAATTATTCGTCTCCCTTTCCGAGCTGAAAGACAAATTACACGCGGAAATTTTGCCGCTCGCGGCGCACACGGGCGTGAACGTCGAAAACGCGCAGCTTTACGAGAGTCTGGAAATCTTAGCGACGGATATTGACGAGCATCTGAAAAATTTCAAATTGACGGTAACGAAAACTAATTTGAAGAGGTAAAAATTTATGGGCTGGGCAAGTGAGATGCAAATTGATTTACACAATGAACGGATGGCGACCGACGAGCAATACGCCGCCGATTACGAAGAAAATATGCGGATGGATGCCGCGCTCGAAGCCGCGTTTTTCGAGTCGGAGCGCGAGCTGGAAAAATACGTTGACTGGTTCGCCGACTGGCGGATTGATTTCACCGGCTTTGAAGAAATTGACGCGCCGGAACCGGAAGATAACATCTTGATCGACGAAGACATACCGTTTTAATCTGGAGTGAATATGAAAATCGAAAAACCGAATTGGACACTGCTCGAACTGAGCGAAAAAACGAATCGTCATCGTGAACTGCTTTACGAAGTCATGGATCACGACGACGACTGCCAGTGCAATCGCTGTATGGAATGTTTCGGTTTGGGCGAATTGGTTTCCCTGTTCAGCGAGGACGAACACGTCGCGGCGATCATTGCCGCGCGGAAGGAAGCAGCGCGTCAAAACAACCCGTAAATTTTTTTTCTAATTTAAGACTTAAAAAGCCGCTTTTCTCGATCAGAAAAGCGGCTTTTTATTTTGGTATAAATTCGGTATCAATTTGCGGCGAGCGCGGCGGCGGTGCGCGGCGACAGCCAGACGCATTCGGTTTTCAGACTGCCGCCCAGAACGCGAGCTTCTTTATCGAACCGCAGCCAGCCTTTATTTTCAAAAAGCTCGGTATAAATCGCCGACGGATAACCCGACAAAACGACGAAGCCCTTTAACGAATACAAAAGCTCGGCGAATTCACGATGTTTGTCATCAGCCATTTCGTGACTGTAAGCCTTGCTGGTCGTTCTGGTCGAAAAAACATACGGCGGATCGAGATAAAAGAGCGTGTCGACGGAATCGGTTTCACGAATCAACTTAAAAGCGTCACGGTTCTCTATTTGAATTTGCAGAAGCCGCTCGGATGCCGCGCGTAAATTCTCCAGATAATTCGCCGGTCGCATTTTCTTCGTTCCTTTGTTGAAGCGTCGCCAACTGCCGCGACAAGTATGATACTGGCTGGAGATGCTCATCGTCAGCCGGTAATAAAGACGGCGGGCAAGTTCCAGCGGATCGTCGTCGTTGATTTCTTCGAGCGCGGTTTCGTATTCGGTTCGCGCCCATGGCGTGAGCCGGATTTGTTCGATCAATTCGTCGGGACGCGTGCGAAGCATTCGGAAAAAGGTCACGATTTTATCATTTAAGTCGTTAAAAGTTTCGAGACCCGACGGTTCTTTGACGAGCAGAATGCTTCCGCCGCCGCCGAACGGCTCGACGTAGTGTCTGTGTTGTTTTGGGAAAAAGCCGATGATCCATTCCGCAAGACGGAACTTGGAGCCGTAATATTTCAATACAGCGTTTTTTACTTTCATTTTTTTAGGTTTGATTGATAGAAATCTGGAGATTGGGGATTGGAAAATTTTGGGAAATCTTCCGGTGATGTCGAAAAATCTATCAGCAAATAAAAAGTAAAACAATCCAGACGGCTGAAATATGCTTGTCTGAAATAGCAAAATTAATTGCTATTATAGCTGGCTATAATATAGCCGACTATATTCTTTGAACGATTTGAAATTGATATTTTGACTGAATGATTAAAGTCAAACTCAGAGAAGTCGCCGCGCAATACAACATTACTAAAGCCTATCAATTACAAAAACTTACCGGATTTCTTCCGTCGAAAGCCGCGCATCTCTGGAACGACGAATGGCAGCTTGCCGATCTGGAAACGCTCAACACGCTTTGCAATTTGTTCAGTTGCACGCCGAACGATATTTTGGAGTTCACGCCGGACGAAACCGAAGACTAATTTGTTGCGTCCAAATCGCGCGTTTAAAACTTGTGTTTAACGATTAGAGAATCCACCATTCGAGCGAAAATTAAAATCTGCGTCGTAGTAATTATTTGCCGTGTCCGAAGAGTTCGCCGCCGGTTGCAGTTCGGCACTAACACCGTTTTCGGTAACAACACGCAAAACATTTTCGAGTCCTTTCAATCCGTCCTTTTCGGCGATTTGGCGAATTTTCTGTAAATTATCGCTAATCGCTTTTTGATATTCCAAACCTTTTTTGCGGTCGGCTGAGGCTTCGCGTTCGGCGTTCGCGCGTCTATCGGCTTCCTTTTCGTTCGCCGTCGCAATCAAATCGCGCTGTTGGCTGTTGAACTGTTCGGGATTAAAACTGCTCGACAGAGAAATGATTTTTCTATCAACAATCGCCTGTTGGTCGTCGTTCAAAGCGTTGCGGTTACGGGCAAGGTCGAACTGCCGCGACAGCTTTTCTTGAAGCGGTAAATTGTCGCGGTTGATGAAGTCGCTTTTCTCGCGGTTTGATAAATCGGCGAAAGTTTTATCGCGTCTGAAAAAACCGCCGTTTCCCGTGCGCTCGAACACTGTGTTCGATTCGTCGCGCAAATTTGTCTGCGTAAATCCGCTTGTGAATTGTCTGCCATTTTTATCGGTGAAGATATTGGAATTGTAGCGGATTAATGAGCCGCCGTTTTTGTCGGTCGCGTCCTTGATTCCGGCTTCGATAAAATCTTTGAAAAATTTATTGGCATCTTCGATTTTCGGCTGTTTGAACGAGCGTAAATCGTTCGCCCGCTCGCGCAAATCGGAAACGGCGAAATCATTACTCAGTCTCGTTTCAAACAAAGCGTTGGAATCGAGTTTTTGCTGAATTTGCAGAGCCGCCGTTTGCAGTTCCGGCGATAAGCCTTTTAAATTTTCACGAAGCGCGTTCACCGATTTGTCCGCTTCGCTGAAAACGGCAACGAACGGATTATTCGCGCCTTGTTTGGTGCGGAGATTGTCGAAAACGTCCGTAAAATTTTTGCCCAAATCTTTGAGTTTGTCTTGGATTTTCTCTAATTCCTGCTTTCTTTTTTCGGCTTCCTGTTTTCGTTTTTCCGCCGCGAGTTTATCCGCCGCCCGCTCGTTTTCCCGATTGCGTTTGAAACTCTCGTTGCGCTCGTCAAAGGCTTTTGCCGACAGCGAATTATTATCGTATGGAATCTGGTCTATCCGCGCTTCGAGGGAAAGTTTTTCCTGTTCGAGCCGCGCCGCGTCGCCGCCTGAGGGATTAAGCGAAAAAAGTTTTCGATTCGTCGCTAACTGCTGTCTTAATTGGTCTATCGAATCGGTCTGCAAATCGCGCGAAAACTGCCGACTTCGCGCCGCGTCCAGCGATGATTGCTGAGAATCTCTTAACGCCTGCTGTTGCGACAAAACTTGCTTGTTAATCGCGCCCGCAATCTGTTCTTCGGCTTTTAATCGCCGTTCGGCTTCGGCTCGCAGATCGCCGGTGATTTTATAGGTCGCGGCAATCGCAATCGTTCCCGCGCCCAAGATTGAAACCAAACCGCCGTATGATGCGGCAAAACCGGCGATTTGTTCTTTACTGAAAATCTGGGCGATTTGTCCGCCTTGCTGCGCGAGAATCTGCGCCGGGTTTTGCCCGCTAGCCAAGCCTGTTAGAACGTCGTTAATTTGATAACCGAGATTCGTTTTCTGGAAATTGGACAGTCCGATGTTTCCGCGTCCGCCGGTCGGTTTAAGCGGTTGGGCGGCGGTGTTGAATCTCGACTCGCCGTAATCGATGTTGATTTTCGGTTTGACGCGGCTGATGCCGTCGTCATTGATGCCCGAAGCGATTCTGTCCAATGACAATTTACCCGGATTATTGCGCGGTTGGTTCAAAGATTCGATTGAACGGTTAATAGAATTGATACTTTTCTTTACTTCGGCGGCTTCGTTTTCGTAATAACGGGAAATGGTTGGGCGCGCGATGAAAGTTTCGGTTTTGGCTTTTAATGAATCAACCTCTTTATTGAGTTTGCCGATGCCGTCCGCGCTTTTGATTGATTCGTTTCCGATTCTCTTTCCGAAGTCTGCATTTTTGCCGAGCGAGTTCAATAAATCGTTCGTTTCGACGAGCAGAGTTTTCGTACCGAGAATTTTAGCGTTGTCGGCATCGTCATACTTGAAGCGGGTTGTCAGTTGATTTGCCATAGTTTTCTGAATTTAGAAGGCGCGAAATCACGCCCGAAAATACTTACAGATAAAATTTCAAATTCTATTTTATGAATGGAACGGCAGACATATTTTAGGACGGTTTCAGCCGTTTGATTTCCGAATATAAAAATCGGAAACGAAAAACTAAAATATCCGGTCTTAATTTGATTCGGCTGTAAATATATTAAAAAGGTTTTGCGGCTTAATGTTCTGAAAAACGAGAACGGAACACGAAAGGGTTTGACAGAAATTTTCTGCGAATGATTCACGAACGGCAAAAATCAATCAACAAAAGTCGAGGCTCTCGGTTTTCTCGAGAAATGGAAAGGCGGGAAGGGACGCTCAAGTTTAAAACAGTTGTTTGAAAGAAAAAAACTGCATTAGAAGTTCGATAAAATTTCGTCATAGCTCGCTTTCGCTCTCGGGCGAAGCAAGCGTGTAACCTCTTTTGACTATATCCTGAAATTTCACCGAACTCTCGAACAGCGCGAACTGTGATTGGGTTTCGCTTTCGTTGTCGGTGACGACGTGAAAAGCCGATTCGATTCGATGACAGCAATCGGCGGCACTCGCCCAAACCGTGACCTCCGCCTCGTCGGAAACATTTTCGAGAATGCTTTTCAATTCTTTTACTTTCATAATTTTCTGTCCAAAAAAACCGCGTAGATAAACTAAAGAATCTTTGCGATTATTATACGGCAAGAATAGATGCGAGGTCTCGCAATTTCATTACTGTTCGCGCTCGAGTTTTTTCACGAAACTTTCCAATTCGGGAGTCAGATTTTCGATGAGACGGAATTTTATCTCGCCTTTCTTGCTTCTTTCGATGCCCAAATCGAAACCGCTCACGCCATTGCTCTTGATAAACTGCTCGAGTCTTAACTGAAGAGTTTCATAATAATCCAAATAATCCGCTCCGTTTTGGCGAAGCTCGATCAATGCATTCGCTTTCGTCAGAAAACCGCGTAAATTTTTGACCAATTCCTTTTTAGTGAGTTTCATCATATCTGGATTTCAACGATATAAATTTGACACCCGGCTCGGCTGAAACGACTTATTATTGACGATTACAATCGTTTTTGACGTTTTCGGCGGCAAATATCGATTTTTCCCTCGCCAAAGTAAGTCTTATGCAAGGGATATGCCTTACGTATCAACGCGGATACGAGTAAGTATCAGCGCGGATAAAACGGCACTACCGGCTTCGGAAATGTTTCCATTAAACCAAACGATGACAGCGTCAATCGAATCGGCGACGAAAACAACCGCGCCGTGTAATTTCAATTCCTGATGTTTACTGATTTGTTCGGGACGCGGTTTCTCGCCGAAAATCAATCAACAAAAGCGCGGCGGTTTTGGAGAAATGGAAAGGCGGAAAGGGAAGGCTAAAAATTAAAGAAGGATTCTGTAATTCCAGAATCCTCTTAACACTGAATCTAATAATCGGCAGAAATCAAGCCGCGATTTTTGTATTTAAGCGAACTTCATAATCACCCTTTTTATCGTGAGACTTTCTAAAAGTTCCTTTTCCCGTAATGGAAAAATCGCCGTCCTTTGAAGGTGATTCGCTGACTCCCTCAAATAAAATTTTATCTTTCAGTTTTATTTTATCAACCAGAAAGTCCGAAACCTTACCAACATTGTCATCCGAGAAAACAAAACCCAGTCCGGGAACAGTTCCGGCAATTTTCTTTCCTGCCTGCTCCAAAATGTTTTTAAGACTGCTTTCAACAAAAACTTTAAATAAAGTATCAAAATTATTATCCGGCATATCAATCACTTTAACGTCAATTTCATAAAGCGTTCCCTGCGCTAATAAAATACGTCTCTTATTTGCAGTAAATTTGCCGGTAACATCAAGTGTAACGGTTTGCTCGTCATCGCTAACCGTGCTTGCGATTCCATTCTCGCGTTTATCATTTTCCCACTGCCAAAAATCTTCTTTTCCGGGCAAAATAGCTAACGCGGTTTTTGGGCTTTCATCCTTATCGAAATAAAGAATATCGAACATAATTCGGAAATTCTTCTTGCTGTTGTCGTCGTTTATTGTAAAATTCGGGAACACCAAATTTTGTAAAGTTAAATCGAAAGTCGCCATAAGTATTTTCTCCTTTAAGTTTAAATTTATTTTGAATTATTTCAAAATTTATTCCCTTTGTTCGAAAAAACGAAATACCGACGCGAGGCTAAACAAAAGAATCTTTCGATTCTTTTTCGCTTCGTCGGCAAAACTTGAGAAAATGCCGG
>CAXTMQ010000028.1:0-27461 GCA_964245305.1 uncultured Pyrinomonadaceae bacterium | reverse complement strand
GGAAGGTTATAAAATTTTCGGCGATTTGCCGTATGAAAATTATCTTTTTATTTTGAACACGCGCGGCGGCGGCGGGCTTGAACATCTTAATTCGACGGCTTTGCAGTTTCCGAGAAACGGTTTTGCGACCCGTTACGATAGTTTTCTGACGCTCGTCGCGCACGAGTATTTTCATCTCTGGAACGTCAAACGCATCAAGCCCGACGCGCTCGGACCGTTCGATTACGAAAACGAAAATTACACGAAACTGCTCTGGGTTGCCGAAGGCGGAACGGCTTATTACGAAGGCGTTCTGGTGACGCGCGCCGGACTTTTAACGCCGGAAAAATTTCTGGCTGGCAAAGCGACGCAGATTCAGGCTTTGCAAAATCGTCCGGGCAGATTTGAAACGAGTCTCGAGGACGCGAGCTTCGATGCGTGGATCAAATATTACCGGTCGGACGAAAACGCCGTTAACAATCAAATTTCCTATTACGACAAAGGCGAAATCGTCAATTTTCTGCTCGACATCGAAATTCGCAAAGCGACCAACGGCGCGAAATCGCTCGACGATGTAATGCGTCATCTTTACAACGAGTTTGCGAAGAAAAACAAAAATTACACGCCCGAAAACTTTCAGAAAATCTGCGAATACGTCGCCGGAAGTTCTTTGAATGATTTCTTCGCCAAATACGTTCGCGGAACGGATGAAATTGATTATAATTCGATTTTGAACAATATCGGTTTGCGTCTGACGACCGGCAGCGGAAACGAACAGGCGTTTCTCGGCGGCGATTTCACGCAGCAGGGCGAACATCTGACGATCAGACAAGTTCAGAAGGGAACTCCGGCGTATGAACAAGGCTTAAACGCTAACGATCAAATCATCGCGCTCGACGGTTATCGCATCGCGCCGACTGATTCGATCAAAGATTTAACGACGCAGATCGAAGGCAAAAAACCGGGCGATAAAATTCGCTTGACCGTCTTTCGTTTCGACCAGCTGCGCGAAATCGAAATCACACTCGGCAATCGCGCAAAACCTGATTATAAAATCGTCGCGGTCGAAAATCCGACCGACGCGCAGAAAAATTTATATCGCGGATATTTCGGCGCGGATTTGAAATAAAGAAAATGAAATTACGGACGAATACGGATAAACACGAATTGAAATTCGATAAATTAAATTCGATTGTCGGGATTTTTCTGTTTGTTTCGATGGCTTTTTCCGGCTGTCAAAATAACGCGCTTAAAACTTCGACGAATAGCGCGCCGACCGCTTTCCGGCAAGTTCCCGCGCTGCGTCTGAATTTTCGGTTTGAGCCGGACGTTCCCGCTCCGACCGTTAATCAGGCGGCGCAGGAAAATCAATTCGTGCCGTTCGTGCAGACGGATTTCGACCAGAATCGAACGCAGGACGTTCTCGACAAAACGATTCTCTCGCCGGATAAATTGCGAGTTCTGGCGGTTTATCATCAGCAACAGGACGCGCCAGCCGAATTCCGGCTCGATATGTATTCGGCGGACGGCAAGTTGCTTCGTAAAATTACATACGACGGAATGGCGGTGCGTTTCGCCGATACGATTGTCTGGTCGCCCGATTCGACGGCGGTCGCTTTCGTCGCGGCGGTTCGCGCCAGTCAAACGCCTGTTACGAGCGCAACGCCGCCCGCCGCGGCGGAAATTCAGGCGAACACGAATACAAATATCGAAACAAACGCGAACGCGGCAAACGCCAACGGCGAAAACACGAACGGCAATGTTGATGCGGGAAATGCCAATGTCGCGCCGTCAAACGCGCCTGTCGTCGAAGCCGCGAAGCCGGTTTTGACTTTTCGCACCGAACAGCTTTACATCGCCAACCGCGACGGCGCGGACGTTAAACCGCTGACGCAAAACGAAGGCATAATTTATTTTTATTTCGTTTGGTCGCCCGACAGCACCGCGCTCGCCGCGCTCGCCGCGACTTTTCAGGAATGGAATTATCTGCAATACGCCGCCGACCAGAAAAGCGAGCGATTTAATCCGCAGGGCAGACCGCGCGTGGTCGAAAAAACCGGACGCGAGCGACGGCTTGACGATAATCTAACCGTCGTGCGCCCCGTTTGGTCGCCCGATTCGTCGAAAATTGCGGACGCTTTCGACAAGCAGGTGCGAGTTTACGACGCGATTGGCGACGCGCCGACGCAAGCCGCGATTCCGCTCAGAAATCAGCTCTTGATTTCGTCGAAAACCTTTGACGAAAATCTCGCGAGGCAGGAACAAGGAGCGGAAAACGCGAACGCCGCGCCGGTCAACGCGAATCAGGAAACGGCGACTTTGCCCGACGAAAACTCGCTCGTTTCGTTTAATCCGATCATCAGCCTCGAATGGACGGAAGACAGTCTGCTTTATCTGCAAACCGGTTATATCAAAGAAATGAAAAACGAAGCCGACAGCGCGCGCAGTTATCTGCGCTGGCATCGTCTCATCTTCAGCCCGCAAGCCGTCGCAACGCAATAATTTTTTAGAAATTGAAGGAGAAAAATAATTATGAACATCAGCGACATTTACGACAGCAACGATAAAATTCACGAGCGGACGAAACAAATCGTCGGCAATCTGAGCGACGAGCAAAAATCGTTTTTGCCGGAAGACGAAAAATGGTCAATCGCCACGATCATCGAACACATCGCCATCGTGCAGGAAGGAATGGCGAAAATTTCCGCCAAACTTCTGAGCGAAGCGCAAAGGGCAAATAAAAAAGCGGACGGCGCGGCGCGTTTGTCGGAAAACTTTAAGACGAAAGCCGCCGAAGCCGCGCAACTAAAACTCGAGGCTCCCGAACGAGTGCGACCGAAGGGCGTTCAGACAATCGAAGAATCGCTGCGGAAAATGGACGAAAATCAAAAAACTTTGCAGGATTTGCGTCCGCTTTTTGAATCGGTCGAATGCGATGACTTTAAATTTCCGCATCCGTTTATGGGCGATTTAACCGCGCACGAATGGCTCGCGCTCATCGGCGGACACGAAGCCAGACATCAGGCGCAGATCAAAAAAATCCTGGAAAAAAGCGTCGAAAAATAAATTTAAACAAAAAAAAGCCGCGACGGCGGAGGGATTTGCAATCGCGGCTGACATTCTAGCGATACTTCCGAAAAGAGATATAAATGCAAATATTTATTTCGGAAATAAAGATTGATTGTCTGCTAAAAATCAACCTTTATAATTAACTTCACGCGCTGATATTCAAAAGGTTCCAAAGATTTTCAAAAAATTTGAGCGACGGCGAGTTATCGAAAAATTCGATAACTCGCCGTCGCTCATTTGTCCGCGAAAATAATTTTAATAGTTGATGGTCGGCGGCACATTCGGATTTTGAATTTTTCAACCGCAAACTTAAACTCGAAGAGAATCCCGGCAATTCAAATTCAAATTTTAGTTTCAAACCCGAAACCCGAATCTCGCCGCCGACCACAACCGCGCCGGCAAATTCGTGTCAACGCGCCGGAGTCGGAACGTCGCCATTCTGCCCGAATTGCCGGTATTCGAATGTTCCGTTAACGCTTCGCAGGATATACCAGAAGCCGTTGGAGGGACGGAACACCGCGATGTCGGTTTTATTATCGCCGTCGTAATTTCCGGCAACCGGAACGTCGCCGTTTTGCCCGAACTGACGGAAATCAAAAGAGTTGTCGGAACTGTGCCGGATATACCAGAAGCCGTTTGACGGACGAAAAACGCTGATGTCGGTCTTGCCGTCGCCGTCGAAATCGCCTGCAATCGGAACGTCTTCATTCATTCCGAACAAAGCGGCTTTAAATCCGCCGCTGCCACTTTCGAGCCAATACCACGCACCGTTTGACGGTCGAAAAACGGCGATGTCCGATTTTCCGTCGCCGTCGAAATCGGCGGTGATCGGAACGTCGCCGTTCGTGCCGAATTGAATTCCGAAAAACCCGTTGTCGCCGCTTTTCTGGATATACCAAGTGCCGTTTGACGAGCGGAAAACAGCTAAATCGGCGCGACCGTCACCGTCAAAATCGCCGCGCACCGCCGTGTCGCTTGCCAAGCCGAACTGAACGGTCGTTACGCCGCCGTCAGCACTGCGCCTGACGCTCCAGATGCCCGCGCCGTTTATTTTTTGGAAAACCGCCGCGTCGGTTTTGCCGTCGCCGTCGAAATCGCCGGAAACGAGTTTATCGCCCGCGCCGCCAATCAATTGCGCACTGATGCCCGCGCTGTTGGCGGTATACCAAGCACCGACCGACGGACGGAAAACCGCGAAATCACTGCCTCCGTCGCCGTCGAAATCGCTGTGGTCGGAATGCGTCGTCAACTGCCCGCGAATTTCGCCGTTCGGATTGTTCGCGCTGGCAATAACCGCCGACATTAAACCCGTGCGAAGCTGCGCGACTTGAATCGGCGTTACCGGCACAATCGCCGTCGGAAAATTGCCGTCTCTTCCGCCGATAATCGGGAAAGTGTAAAAAGTTCCAACCGTATCGAGTATAATCTCGATTCGCGCGGCGGTCTGCGCGCTTGAAAGATTATGAAATTCGCCCGTAATCGTCGCTTCTGTTTCGGTTTGATTAAGGAAAATTTTCACTTCGCCGGTCGCATTCGTCACGACTGCCGGACTGACGCGGCTTCCGTTTAAGTGCGCTTCAAAAAATCTGCCTCGATTCGGTGTCGGGCTAGCGTTTGGACTTGGACTCGGCGTAGCATTCGTCGCGCCGCCGAAAATGCCCGAAAGAATCGTCGCGCCGCCGTTGCTGACTGTAATCGGCGTTCCGCTGGAAACATTCGGAATTGTTTGACCGCGATCCGTTCTTAAACGCAATCTGCCTTCGCCGTTGTTTTCCAAAATCAATTGCCCGGCGTTCGTGCCGTTGACGAAAACCGTCAGCGATGTGCCGGTTGGCAGATTTATTTGCCGAACGCGCACTTCTAATTCCGTCCGACTGCTGTGAATTTCATATTGCGCGTAGCCGTTCGGCAAAACGCCGTTGAAGATCGCGCCCGTTAAAGCGGTAAATAAATCGCTGTCGTTCGGCGAAGCTGTCGGACTCGGCGACGGCGAACCGCTCGGCGATGGCGAATTCGTCGGACTCGGCGAAGCGGTTGCGGTCGGCGAAACTGACGGCGAAACGGATGGCGAAGGCGTTGCGCCGCCGCCGCTGAAACTGCCGTTTAAAATTACGTTCGCGCCGTTTCTGACTTGAACCGTCGAGCCGCCGTTCACCGTCGGAACTGTCTGACCGAGTTCGGTTTTGAGTTTTAATTTGCCTTGCTGGCGGCTAACGGCGGCTTGCCCGATTGAGTTGCCGTCAACGAAGAAATTTAAAGTCGTGCCGTCTGACGCGCTGACATCTTCGGCTTCGATTTCGAGTTCGCGCTGTCCGTTGTCGGAGACTTCATAAGTCGCTTCGCCGTGCGGATTAACGCTGCCCGTCGGCGAAACCAGATTCGCCGTTCTCGTCAAAATAACTACGCTGCCCGCGCCGTCGCCGCTCGCTTTGACCAGCATCGAAATCGGCAAAACGGATAAGATCAGCGCGGCGAATACCGCAACCGAAAAATTCAAAACACGTTTCTTTTTTAGTTCGATTCTATTTCGTTTCATAATTCTTAGTCTTCCTGTTTTTTTCTGAAGTCGTCGTTTTGTAAAATCGCGGGATTCGTTTATACAGTGTGTAAAAATTCGGGGGAAAGACATTAGGCTGCGAAAAATTTTAAAACAAAAAAGCTAACGCGAATTCGCATTAGCTTTTATTGATGAAATTTATAGATTTTTATTGATTGAGACAAACTTGCGGCGGAGAAATCGTGACGGCTCGCAAAGCGTCAACGCGCTGTGTTTTGATGCGTCCGCGCCGCGCGTCGCAGTATTCTTCGGAGACGGCGGTTTCTTTGACTTGATCAACCAGACAGTCCGCATTCATACTCGGATATTTCGCTTTAACCAAAGCCGTTACGCCCGAAACGACCGGAGCGGACATTGACGTTCCGCTCCAAACGCCATAGCGATTGCCGGGCAATGCGCTGACGATATTTTCACCCGGCGCGACTATTTCCACCCAATCGCCGCCGCTCCGGGCAAGACCGCCGCCGGAACAACTATCGCGGTCGTTGAAACTCGAAAAATCCGATAACTTGTCGTTTTTCGCGCTCGAACCGACACCGAGCATTCCGTCTAAATCTTCCGCCGCCGGATAAATTTTGCCGTCGCCCGCGCCAATCGCTCCGCCGTTTCCCGCGCCGGCGATAATCGCCAATCGCCGTGTGCCGAGTTCGGAAAATGTCTTTCCGCCGAGCGTTTCGCCGTTGTCGCAGGCATCAATCAAATCTTTCAAAACTTCGACGTTATCGGGATAACCGAAACTGATATTAATAACATCCGCGCCGTGATTCGCCGCCCAGATAATCGCTGCCGTAACGCGCCAGAGTTCGCCTTCGCCGTTTGCATTAAGCACGCGAATCGGCATAATTTTCGCGTCCGGCGCGGTCAGCGCGACGATTCCGGCGACGTGCGTTCCGTGTCCGTAAGAAGGATTTTGCCGCAGAACGCCGACTTCGCTCGGATCATTGTCGTTGTCAACAAAATCATAGCCCGCGACTAATTTTCCGTCGAAAGCCGGATGCGTCAAATCAATTCCCGTATCAAGAACCGCGACGGTAACACCCGCGCCGCGCGAAGTATTTTGCGCTTCTTTTAACCGAATTTTATCGGGAAACCATTGCCGCGCGTAGCCTTTGCCGCTGCCGCCGATTGACCACGAAATGCCGATGCTCCAAGAAATGCCCAGCGTCCACGGCAAATTTTCGCGCTCCGCCGCCGATAATTTTCGATTGACTTCCGGTTTGTTAATCCGCCCGTCGTTTTTCATTAGACTGACAATCTGCGTCGGCGTGTTCCCGTTGGTGATTTGCATCCGAAATGTCGGCGGCGTTCCGACTTGTCCGAGCGGCGCGGCGTTGAGTCCGTATTGAGCGGCGACGGCGGGCAGATTCGACGGATTAGCGAGTTCAAAGATAACTTCGTTCGCCACGCAGTCGCAATTATTCGCCTGCGCCGAAACATTTTGTTCCGGTCGTTTGGCAAACGAAAAAAACACGAGCGCGAAAATCAAAATCGCCCGCAGCCAATTACTTTTTACAAATTTATTCATCGTCGTCCTTAAAAATCACGCGCGATTTTTCCGTCCATTACACAGTGCGTTTTGTTTTGTGAAAAAGACGCTTTTAAAACACGAAAAAAGAAAATATTTCGCCGGCAACTGAAATTTTTCGGTTGCTCTCCGCGGTCTATCTGCCGATTAAAGCAAACGGCGACCAGAAATACGGATGCGCGTCGCACTCGATAAAATTGATTTGAGCCGCTCTAAGAGATGCCGAAGCGGTTTTACCGAGTTGCAAGTTTTTATAAAAAAAAGCCATCAATTCGGCGGTCGCTTCGTCGTTGACCGTCCACAAACTCAGAACCAGCGATTTCGCGCCCGCCGAAAGAAAACCTCTCGCCAATCCTAAAATTTCGTCGCCCGCGAAAACTTTATGCAAACCCGTTTCGCACGCGCTGAGCGTAACGACTTCGGCTTTCAGACGCTGCGAATAAATATCGCGCGCCGTTATCCAGCCGTCGGCTAAATGAAGACTTGAAAACAAAGGATTTTCAGGGCGATATTGCCCGTGACAAGCCAGATGCAGAACGTCGAATTCGGCGGCGTTTTCCGCATACGCCGCAAACGTCGCCTGTTCGCCTGTCAAAACTTTCGAGTCGGCGAAGATATTTTCAAGACTTTCGATTTCCCGCCCGATGAGCGGAATGCGCTCGTCGGCGAAGCCGATTAACAAAGCGTTTTTCAATTTTCGTTTTGGCTTCGATGTCAAAAACTGCCAGACGGTCGCGCCCGGCGCGTAAATTATTTCGCGCTTTTCGATTTGATAACACGCGCCGTCAAACAGCGCGTGAAACGGAACGTAATGAAGCCCGCCGACCGGAACGATTACCAAATCGCGGTTTTCGATGAAATCCGCCAGCGGCGCGAGCAGTTTTTCGTGCAATTTTCGCAGATAAAAATCAGCGCGCTTTTTCAATTCGGGCAGAAAAGATTTCATCATTTTCGCGCCGTAGCGCAAACTTCCGAACTGAAACCGCAAATCTTCGAGAAGCGCGAGAGCTTCGCTTTCTTTTCCCAAGTCGGCGATAAAATGAATCGTTTCACCGGTTACGACGAACGCCGATAAATCACCGTCGAAATCAACGAATTCCAGCAACGCTTTTTGTTTGCCGAGTGTTTTTTGCAAACGCGCGAAATCTAAAAAATTTTGCCTGCCGGATTTTGCTTCGTCGGTGCTTGAGATTTGGCGCATCACGTCGGCGATATGCTTTTCGCGCTTTTTCGCTTCCGACTGTAGTTTTTCGACTTCCGTTTCGGCAGCGCGATTCAAACGACTGTAAAACCAATTTAATTCTTCGCGCAACGCTTCTAATTTGCCCGTCAATTTTGCCGAAGCGTCATTTCGTTTTGCGTTTGCCGTCTGCGTTTTGACATTGCTCAAACTTTCCGCCAGCGAACGCGCCCGCGCTTTTTCAACGGTTAGAAACGCTTCCGTGAATTTATTTTCCGCCAGATAAATCTTCGCCAGATATTCAAACGGCGCGAGTTTGTTTGCCAGAAAAGCCATCCGAAATTCTTCCGCCGCGAGCGGAGCGCGAAGCGTTTCAATCAGCTCGATTGCCCGCGTGAAATGCTTTTCGGCTTGCCGGTAATTTTTCTCCTCGAAGGCGATTTCACCGAGCGAAATTTGCGCCGCCTGCGCCGTATTCGATTGTTCCTGTTTAATTGATTCAGTAAAAATTCGAGCGAGCATTTTCTGCGCCTTTTCGCTCTCGCTCAAATTTCGCAACGCTTCGGCTTGAAGATATTGAGCAAGCAATAAATTCCGCCGATTCTCCGTTTGATTGAGAAATATTTCGGCTTCTTCGGCTAACCGCAACGCTTTTCGGTGATTTCGTAAATCGAGTTCGAGCTTCGATTCGTTTAATTTGACCGTCGCCGCGCCGACTTTATTTTTTTCCAAAACATAAAGCCGCGCCGCTTTTTTTAATTCGCGCCGCGCCGTTCGCGTGTCGTTCAAAAGAGCCGCGACGCGACCGAAATTTGCCCGCGCTCTGGCTTCTTCGCCCTGCAATTTCAATTCGCGCAATTTGCCGGCGGTTTTTTCGTAAATCGAAGCGGCTTCAATCATCAGATTTAATTCGAGATAAATATCGGCGATTTCAATTTCGGCGATTGCCGTTTGATGGGGCATTTTTAATGCTTCATATTTTTGACGCGAGATTTCCAGATGGCGTAACGCTTGATCGAATTTCCCGCGAAAATACGCTAAATTTCCGATACTCGCTTCAATCTCCGCTTCGGTTACGGACATCTTTAATTTGTGAACACGCGCCAATGCCGATTTATAGAAATTTCCGGCTTTATGAAAATTGTTCTCTGAAACACAAACGGCGGCGAGATTGTTTTCTATCATAGCTAATTGATACGAATCGTTTGTTTTAGAGAAGTAATCGCGCGCCAGATAAAAATGGCTTTTCGCCTGTTGAAACATCTCCTGACGATAAAAAAGATTTCCTATATTGTGTTGAATTTTTCCGATTGCCAGGTCATCGGCATATTTGTGAAATATGTCTAACACCTTTTTCCCGCATCTGATAGCTTCATCATAATTTCCGAGCAAAGCTAATACATAAATTTTCGCAACATTTGTTTGCGCGGCTTCATATTCTTTTTCAAGATCGAGAAAAGTTCTGGCGGATTCATTAAGCCTTTCTATTGCTGAGGTCAGATTTCCTTGAGTGATTTCTGATATGCCTTCAATCCATTCTAAATAGGCTTTGATTATTTTTCGAGGAGAAAACTTGTAAATAAGTCGTAAAACTTTCGCCGAAGTTTGAGCTTTAGTCGGTTCGCTCGTCCAAAAAGAGTAACAGTTCTCTTTTACCAAAACGGCGAGTTTTAATGAATCGGTTTCAGAAACATTTTTAAGCAGCTTTATACGCTCTGAATTAGACTTTGCCTCGATAAGTTTCCCGGCTTTTTTCTGTAAATGCATAAATTGATTTTCGACGAATGCAAAAGAAAAGGCGAGCAAAAGCCCGCCTGCTCGAGTTCACAATTTTACATTTAGTCAAACTGACCGGAAATATCCGGCTATTGCGACCGGCGCAGTTATAACGGCAACGGCGGCAAGCATAGATTTTTCCTCATTTTTCCGGCGGCTATTCGGAAAATTAAACATCCGCAGAGAAGAAATGAAAAATTTGATTTCTCATTATCGCTTAACCTTAAAACGCTTATTCGAGATTCAAATCTTCAACGACAATTTCCCGTTCGCCGCTTTGCAAAATCAAGTCGTATTTGCCGCCCGGAATATCCGCCAATTTAAATTCGCTGTTTTCATTTGTCGCCGCTTCAAATTCGCCGAGTCGGACGACGCGATTGGCAAAATCCTCGCCCAGTATTTGTCCGTGCAGATTGAAACCTTTTTCAGTTTTCTCGATCCGAATATCCAAAACATTTTCGCCCGCTTGAAACAGCATTTGTCGGGCTTGCGAACCAATGGCGGAACGCTCGCCGAACGCGGCGCGATTCGGCGATAAATTTACCTGCAAAATTGCCAGAACTCGTTGCGTGACGGACGCTTTCGGTTCAGCGACGCGCGAGCGAAAAATATTTTTTGACCAGCGAATCGCGTCCGCCGGCGCGTTAACGGATTTGTCCGCCCGCATCAGTTGAATTATTCGCTCAAATTCTTTTTCGTTCGTGTCGCTCATCAATCTCATTATTTTCCGCTCCTCAAACCGACAGTGCAAGCAGGAAGACGAAAAAGACAAATGTTAAAGTGAAAAAGCTAAAAAGTGAAAAAGCAAGTGTGGAAATTTCAACGAGCCGCGCCAAATTTCGCCCGCGAAACTTTTTCACTTTTTAGCTTTTTCACTTTTAACCTTTCAATATTTTCGCCAATTTTTTTAAACATCTGGCGCGGAGCGGGCTAATGCTCGTTTCGCCGGTGTTGATCTTTTCGGCGACTTCGAGATAAGTTGCGGGCGAATCGCGCAAGTAGATCATCGTAAGAATCGTTTGACATTTTTCTTCCAATTTCTTCAACGCGGTTCTGATTAAATGCTGTTGTTCGAGTTCGATTAAAACCGCGTCGGCGAGCGGCGCGGCATCGGGAAAATTCGCGGTTTGCGATTCGATTTCTTCCGCGTCGGCTGATACGCGCGAAATTTTTTCGCCGCGAACCGCGCCCCAAGTTTTGAATTTCGCGGTCGTAACCAACCACGAACGAATCTTTTCAGGCTGTTCGATTTCGTTCAATTTTTCAAACAGCGTCAGAAAAACTTCCTGTAAAATGTCAGCCGACTGCGCTTCGGATAGACCGGCGCGGCGCGGAACGGTGAAAATCAAGCGTTGAAAGCGTTCGACGAGTTCGTCCCACGCGCTCTGGTCGCCGCGCCGGCACGCCTTGACGAGTTCGGCATCGCTTTTTTCCAGATTTCGAGCCGGAAATTCGTCTGAAAATTGTTCGGAAATTCCTGTCATCGCTTAAAAAGAATAAACGGAACAAACACGTCAAAGCAAAGCGAAGACATAAGATTTGAACGTGAGAATTAAACCGTAAATTGCGCGACGACCGGCGTATGATCCGAAGGGCGTTCCGCGCCGCGCGGCTTTCGGTCGATCCAACAGCCGACGCACTTTTTCGCCAGATTTTCCGAAGTCCAGATATGATCAATCCGCAATCCTTGATTTTTGTAAAACGCGCCTTCGCGGTAATTCCACCACGAAAATTCCCTCGCGTCGCCGTTCATTTGGCGGAAAAGGTCAACGAAACCCCACTGTTTGACGTGATGAATCGCCGCGCGTTCGGGCTTTGAAAAATGCAGTTTTCCTTCCCAAGCCGCGACGCTCCAAACATCTCGCTCGTCGGGCGCGACATTAAAATCGCCGCATAGTAAAACGTCCGAATCTTTCGCGCAGGTCGCATCGAAAAATCTTCGCAAACGCTGCAGCCAATCCAGCTTAAAAGTAAATTTATCCGACCAAAGCTCCGTGCCGTTCGGGATGTATGTGTTGACGACGCGAATGTTTTCGATTGTCGCGGCAATCAATCTTTTCGGCGCGTCCGCATCGTCGTCGGGAAAACTTTTTTGCACGTCCCGAATTTCACGGTTCGCCAAAATCGCCACGCCGTTATAGGATTTTTGACCGAAAAAGGCGACGTTGTAACCGGCTTGTTCGATTTCCGCGCAAGGGAATTTTTCGTCAACGCATTTCGTTTCCTGCAAACACAAAACGTCGGTCTCGGTTGCTTTGAGCCAATCTAAAACTTGTTCGAGACGAATGGCGATTGAGTTTACATTCCAGGTAGCAATTTTCATTTTTCTGTTTTCTCAATTTAAAAACGCGCGTTTCGTTCCCAGAAAACGCCGTCGGCGAAGCCTTGAATCGTTTTATCCGTTTCTGCTGAATTAAGCCGTTTTTCCGCCAAAAGGCAGAAATTTTCATCGGCTTCGACGGCGACAAAGTTTCTGTTCAATTTTTTGGCGGCGACGGCAGTCGTGCCGCTGCCGGCGAACGGATCGAGGATCAAATCGTTTTCGTTGGTCGAAGCCAAAATTATTTTCGCTAAAAGTTTTTCCGGTTTCTGCGTCGGATGCGCGGTGTTTTCGGACATTGACCAAAACGGCACGGTCAAATCCGTCCACAAATTCGACGGCGCGGTTAAGCGAAAATTTCCATTGTCGGATTTTTCCCAATCCTTCGGCTTGCCGTTTTCCGTATAAGGCGCGAGAACCTTGCGCTTAGTTTTGACGCTTTCGAGATTGAAAACATATTCGTCGGACGCGGTGAAAAACCAGATGTCTTCCGAAGCGTTTTTCCAATTTCGCGCCGCGCCGCGCCCTTTTTCGCGTTCCCAGGTGATGCGGTTGCGCGGAACAAAATATTTTGAACCGACGCGCTCAATCGCGCTCGACGAACGCCAATCGCCGCAGATATAAATCGAACCGCTCGGTTTCAAAAGTCTCGCCGTTAATTTCAGCCACGAATCGAGCCACACTTCGTAATCTTCGACGGAAGTTTGTCTAAATGAATGTTCGCCGAAAGTTTTCGTCAAATTATACGGCGGATCGGCGAAAATTAAATCGAATTTTTGCGCGGGCAAATTCCTTAAAATCTCAAACGCATCGCCGCAGATAATTTTATCGCGGCAAATTTTGAAATCCGCCGACGAGCGAAGCAGACGTTTTTTGTAAATTTCAACTTCCGATGCGGTGAGCGTGATTGTGCGATTGCGTCCGGTACGCGGTTTTTCGTCGGCGATCATAAGCATTTTTATACAAAAAACTTTATCAAACCATTTTATTCGGCGAGCAAAAGCGCGGCAATCAGCGCGGCGCGTTTCGCAACGTCGTTAACAAAAATAAATTCTTCGGACGTATGCGCGCCGCCGCCCGCCACGCCCAAGCCGTCGAGAACCGGAACGCCGAGCGCGGCGACGAAATTGCCGTCCGACGCGCCGCCGACCTGCGTTTCATCTAATCTGAAACCTAATCTTCCGGCGATGGCACGCGCTTTTTCGTAAAGCGCGGCGACGCTTTCGGTTCGCTCAAGCGGCGGACGATTTAAGCCGCCGGAGATTTCGAGCGAAACTTTCGGATCATAACTTTGTAAATTTTTCAGCGTCTTTTCAACGCTTTCCGCTTCCGCCATCGAAGCGAAGCGCACGTCAATCGAGCATTCGGCGTGTTCGGGAATGACGTTCGTCGTCGTGCCGCCATTAATTGTGCAGACATTCGCGGTCGTATCGGTTTCGAGATTGTTCAAAGAATGTATCTTCTCGATTTGTCTGGTTAATTCTAAAATCGCCGACGCGCCTTTCTCCGGTTCGAGTCCGGCGTGTGCCGGAACGCCGCGCGCCCGCAAAACGTAATTCGCTGTTCCCTTGCGTCCGGTTTTGACTTTGCCCGCCGCCGAAGGTTCGCAGACGAGGCAAAATTCCGCTTTTTCAGCTTCGCGCTCGACAATCTTGCGTCCGGTTTGACTGCCGATTTCTTCGTCGCACGAAAGCAAAATCGTTAAAGATCGCGCCGGTTTCAAATCCAAAGCGGCGAAGGCTTTGAGAGCTTCAAACATTAAAACGCAATTCGCCTTCATATCGAAAATTCCGCCGCCGAAAAATTTCCCGTTTTCGATCCGCGTCGGATTTCTGGATTTCGCGCCGATTGGATGCACCGTGTCGGTGTGTCCGAGCAGCAGAATGGGTTTTTCGCTCGGATCGGAAAAAGCGCGGACAATCAAATGCTCGCCGAGATTTGCGATTTGAATCGTTTCGATTTTCAAATCGAGCGGAATTTTTTCGGCTTCCAGTTTGAGACGCTCAACGACGGCGCGGCTTCCGGCAAAATCTTTTGAAGGCGATTCGATTTCGACGATTTCACGAATCAAATCCAGAATTTCCGGCTGTTTCGCGTTAAAATAGTCGAGCAGCAATTTCATAAATTGGCTATGAAAAATTATTTGAAGAGAAATGCGGACGAATGGAATCGAACCATCACGAGCATAAGCCCACAGGCTTCTGAGACCTGCGCGTCTACCAGTTCCGCCACGTCCGCATAAGAAAAGGTAAATGTGATGATACGAATTTCGGGCGTGAAGTTCAAGAACGCCGCGTGAATTTGGTATTATCTAATTTATGCAGGCGAGTTTGCGCGAGAATTTGACAACGGTTGAAAAACGAATCGAAGCGGCGGCGCGAAAAGCCGGACGAAACGCGGACGAAATAAAATTAATCGCCGTCAGCAAAACGCATCCGGTCGAAGTTTTGAACGAAGCAATCGCGGCGGGCGCGAAAGTTTTCGGCGAAAATAAAGTTCAGGAAGCCGAGGAAAAAATCGAAATTTTGAAAAACGACGCGCTCGAATGGCATTTGATCGGGCATCTGCAATCGAACAAAGCGCGGCTCGCCGTGCAGCTTTTCGATGTCGTTCACACGCTCGATTCGGTCAAACTCGCCGAGCGTCTTGAAAAATTTTGCGTCGAAGAAAATCGTCAGCGTTTATCGGTTTTGATTCAAGTTGATTTGGGCAATGAGGCGACGAAAAGCGGCGCGAGCGAAACGGAATTGGCGGCGATTATCGAATTTTTGAACAATTGCGAGCGTTTGAAATTCGACGGTTTGATGACGATTCCGCCGTTTTTTGAAGATTTAGAAAAGGTGCGACCTTTTTTCAAAAAACTGCGCGAAATTCGCGACCGCGTTTTGCCGAACGGCGAACTTTCGATGGGAATGAGCCACGATTTTGAATTGGCGATTGAAGAAGGCGCGACGCTGATTCGAGTCGGCACGGCGATTTTCGGCGAGCGGGAAAAAAGAGCGTGAAAAATTAAATGATGACTGAGAGTTTTTTGCTTGGAAAAGTTTATCCGATTGTCTGGTTCGCGTTTTTGGCGGCGACGCTTTTCTTCGTCGCGCTTCTGCTCTTGCGGCTCGCGTTTAATTATTCAGACCCGAATCCGTTCGGCAAAATCGGCAGATTTTCTTATCATTTGAAAAAACGCACCGACCGTTTTGTTTATCCGGCGGCGCGTTTTTTGGCGAGCTTTCGCGTTGATACGCGCCTCGCGCCGCTCGTCACGATTTTTATCGCGGCGATTTTGTCGTATTTTCTGCTCGGCATTATCCGCGACACGTTTTTCATCATTGACGGTTTGACGGCGGCGATTCAGAGAAACGACGCGAAAATGCTCGTCGGCATCGTGCTTTACGCGCTTATCAGCGTGTTTATTTTATTCGTTTTTATACGCTTTATCGGTTCGTGGTTCGTCTTTACGCGGCGCACGTTTCTCGCCTTTGTTTATCGCGTCACCGACCCGGTTTTGCTGCCCGCGCAGCGTCTGATTCCGACCGTCGGAATGTTCGATATTTCGGCGATGATCGTCTTGATTCTTCTGGGATTTTTACAAGGAATTATTTTGCGGGCGTTGGTTTTTCAGTGATTCAATTTATCGAAAAAGACGGCGCGATAATTTTCAGCGTGCGTGTTTTGCCGAAATCCTCAAAAAGCGAAATCGTCGGCGAAATGGACGGCGCGCTGAAAATCAAAATAAAATCGCCGCCGGTTGACGGCGCGGCGAACGAGGAGTTAATAAAAACTCTCGCCAAGTTTTTCGCCGTTCCGAAAAGCGCGGTCGAAATTCTTAAAGGACAGACTTCCAAAAACAAGAAAGTGAAAATCATCGGCGGAAAGATGCCGAATTTGCCCGACTCAAAATTAGCGTGATATTCTTTTCTTTCGATGAAACTTAAGTAAATCAAAAAATCAGGAACGAATAATCAATGTCAGGACATTCCAAATGGCACACAATTAAACACAAAAAAGGCGCGTTGGATGCGAAGCGCGGCAAGATTTTCACGAAATTAATCAAAGAAATCACGGTTGCGGCGCGAACGGGCGGCAGCGGCGATGTCGAAGCGAACGCGCGGCTCAGAAAAGCCGTTACGGACGCGAAAGCGCAGAATATGCCGAACGACACGATTGACCGCGCGATCAAACGCGGGACGGGCGAACTCGAAGGCGTGAATTACGAGGAAATTACATACGAAGGCTACGGCATCGGCGGCGTGGCGGTGATGGTCGAAACGATGACCGATAATCGTAATCGCACGGTCGCCGAACTGCGGCATTTATTTTCAAAAAACGGCGGCAACTTGGGCGAATCCGGTTCGGTCGCGTGGATGTTCGACAAAAAAGGGTTGATAATCGTTGATAAGGAAGCAAGGTCGGAAGACGAGCTTTTTGAAATCGCCATCGAAGCCGGCGCGGACGATGTGCGCGACGAAGGCGACGTTTTTGAAATCTACACCGCGCCGGAAAATTTCGATGCAGTTGACACGGCAATCAAAGCCGCCGGAATCGAGCCGCAAGCATCGGAAGTTTCGCAAGTTCCGCAAAATTACATCAAGCTCGAAGGCGCGGACGCAAAACAGATGCTCAAACTTTACGAGGCGATTGACGATAACGACGACGTGCAGAAGGTTCACGCGAATTTCGATATTGACGAATCGGAAATGGAATAAATTTTTTAAAAGGGCAGAAGTTTTACAATCAAATGAAAGAAGTTTTTTCGAGCGAAAGAAAGTTGATCTTTCTTTTCTTTTTAGGCGTTTTATTGATTTTTTCGCAAACCGCCGCGGCGCAGAGCAAAATTCACAAAAAGAATTATTTTTATAAACCGCAGATTATTGCGCCGCCGTTTGAAGCGAAAACGCGAATCAATTTCGGCGAACGAAAATCCGATTTCGTCGCTGCGAAAAATTCTCCGAATCCGTTTCGCGCCGCTTCAATCAAAAGAAAATTTCCGTTTGAAAAAATCAGCGATGCGCCTCTGATTTCAGGCGAATCAATCGAAACCGACGATTCAACGAAAAACGATTTCGCGTATCGTTTTTCGTCAATTGAACAGCGTCGAAGATTTTTACAATTTAAAAATTCGGCGATTGAAAAACAGTCTGACGAATCGTTTGCGCGGAAGATGCGAAGCGATAAATTTCCCGCTGCGATTGACGATTCAAACGATAATGCCGCGCCCGAAAAACAAGGTTTTCAATGGAGATCGGCAATCGGGCAATCGCTTCTGTTTCTCGCCGTCCAACACGGTTACGCTATCGGGGCGCAAGCCAAAACGCGCCGCGATTTGAAACACGGCGCGTTTTGGCGCGATTATATTGATTCGGTCAAATCCTTACACGGTTGGGACGACGGCGGCAGATTTTTTACCAATTACATCGCTCATCCGATGCAGGGCGCGATGACCGGATTTATATACGTTCAAAACAATCCGTCCGAGAAAAAACTCGAATTCAACGAATCGTCGGCTTATTGGAAAAGCCGTCTGAAAGCGTTCGCGTGGTCGGCGGCGTGGTCAACGCAATTTGAAATCGGACCGATCAGTCAGGCTTCAATCGGCAACGTCGGTCTGCACGGCAAACAAACGTGGGAAGACATTATCGTTACGCCGACGGCAGGAACATTGATGCTCATCGGTGAAGACGCGGTTGACCGGTTTATAACGAGACGCATCGAACGCAATACGGATAACTTTTACGTTAAAATCTTCGCCCGAATGCTGCTCAGTCCGGTGCGTAATTTCTCGAATCTAATTCGCTTCAAACAGCCCTGGTATCGAGACCGCGCGACGGAATAAACTTTTAATCAAAAATTACGCCTTCGGATGCGTTCGGTCGTAGACTTCGATTAATTTTTCCATCGAAACCTGCGTGTAAATTTGCGTGGTTGAAAGTCTGGCGTGTCCGAGTAATTCCTGAATGTCGCGCAAATCCGCGCCGGAATCTAAAAGATGCGTGGCAAACGAATGTCTCAAAGAATGCGGCGAGATGTCGCGGTTGATTTCGGCGCAGATTTTGATGTATTTATCAACCATTCGACCGACCGAACGGGTTGTAATGCGCGTGCCTTGATAATTCAGAAAAACGGCTTGATCGTCGCGTTCGGCGGGCGGACAATTGGCGAGAAAATCGGCGCGGGCTTCGTTTAAATAAAACATCAACGCCTGCATCGCCGGCTCGCCGAACGGCAAGATTCTTTGTTTCTTTCGTTTTCCCGTTACGCGCACGAGTTTTTCGCGGAAATCAACGTCCTTCAAATTCAAGTTAGTCAATTCACCGACGCGCATTCCGGTCGCGTATAAAAATTCCAAAATCGCGCGGTCGCGCTTGCCCAAATCCGTTTCCAAATCCGGCGTTTCGATAAAGCGCACGGCATCTTCCATCGAAAGATGCGACGGCAGTTTGCGCTCGATTTTCGGCGTGGCGACTAATTTTGCGGGATTATTTTCCAAAACGCCTTCGCGGATCAAGAATTGAAAAAATGTGCGTAAAGACGCGAGCTTGCGGGCAATCGAAGTTTTCTTTTTGCTCAAACCGTGCAGATTCGCCATCCATTCGCGGATCGTCAAATGGTCAATGTCTTTCACATTGATTTGCTCGCGCGTTCCGTCGGCTTTCGGCGGCGCGATGTGTTCGTGAAATTGTTCGAGATCGCTCGAATAATTTCGCAAAGTGTGCTGGCTGACGTTGCGCTCGTAGCGCAGATGTTCGAGAAATTGACGCAGATATTCTTCAAGCATAAATTTTTATGCTACCAAAGATTGGTAAATTACGGGACGATATTTCGGTTCGGGAATCGGTTTGCCTTCCGCCAGAGCCGTTTCGAGCCAAGCGCGTTTCGCCGTTTCGACTTCGCGCAAAGCTTCGGCGGGCGTTGCGCCGAACGCCGAGCAGAATTCCAAATCGGGAATGTCGGCGATATAGCCTTCATCGTCCGCGCTGTAAAAAATGTTGATGTGATAATCGCGCTTCATTTGTCCTCCAATTCCAAATCGCATCTTTCGATTAACTGCAAAAATTGTTTGATTTGATAAGATTTAGCCTGTCCGTTGACGTTTTGCAAATTGACAATTTCATTTACGCGCGGATGAACGAAAATATGATGACTGCCGGCAATTCTCGACAGTCGAAAATCAAAGGCTTCGATGAGCGTCCGCGCGTCGGAAAATCTGACATTGTTCGGATTATTGAGAATCTTTTGTAAAAGTTTTCGCTTTTTCATCTCACCGTTTTGAAATGTAATAACCTTTGCGAGTTCTGACAATCAAATCTTTTTTGTTTTTGACGGCGAGAGAAATTTGACGAAACTCGCTGCTCGGAGCGTCTTCTTCGGGGTAATAATTCAGAATATATGAAGATGAAAGTTCGGCGGAAATTTGGTTAAAGGCTTGGTCTAATTCTTTTTCGTCAATCGGCGAATAAACCGCGCCGCCGGTTTGCGCGGCTAATTCCTGCATACGGCGTTCGGCGGTCAAGCGTAAAATATTGGCGTTGCCGCCGCGCTGTCCGGTGCGTTTGAAGTTTTCAAAATCGGTTGTTTTGACGACGTAGATTTGACAGTTGGCGAGTTGGACGGCGCGGACGACTTTTTCGAGCGTCGTCTCCAAATCGCTGTAAGTGTCTTCGCCGTCGGAAACGATGACGAGAACGCGGCGACCGTCGGTTTCCTGTAAATATTTCGCGGCTTTGACAATCGCGTCGAGCAGCGCGGTCGCGCCCTGCGGCGGCGGAAAATTCTGAATCGCGCTCGTCAACTGCGAAACGTCTTTCGTCAAAGGCTGTTCGAGACGCGAATAATCGGAAACCGAATAAAGCGCGGCTAAATCTTTGTCGGGACGCAAAATTCTCTTAAAAAAACGAACGGCGGCTTTGACTTCAAATTCGCGCGCCACTAAAACGCTCGAACTGTTATCGAACAGCATCGCCAAACGCACCGGCGATTCGGAGCGCGTCAATTCGCTGATTTCCGCCGCCTTGCCGTCAATTGTCAGCGCGAAATCTTCGAGCTTTAAATTGGTTACGGCTCTGCCTGTTCCGTCAACGACCGAAACCGGAATCGGCACGAGCGTCGAATCAACGCGAATCACGCCTTCTTCTTCATCAACTTTCGGAATCGGCGTTGCCGTCGGCGCGGGCAATTTACCGATTGTCTCGGTCGGCGAATAAATCACGCGCGGACGCGGCGCGGGCGTTGGTGTCGGCGTTTCAATGGTCTTAATGCGCCCCGATTGCGCGGCGGCAATCGAAGTTAAAACAGAAAGCAAAATTGTGAGTAAAATACTACGAACCATACCATTTTAAATTATTCGGCAAATCTTCAGCGGCAAACTCGATATGAACGACGCGGCGATGCTTCGGACTTGTTCCGGCGGAAGACGAATGAACAAGCAAAGGACGCATCAAAAACGCTTCGCCGCTTTTAATATTACAAATTCGAGTTTGAGTCGAATTTTTCAAATCTTGAATTTTGTCCGCGCTCAATCGTCCGCGATTATGCGAAGTCGGCAAAACTTTTAACGCGCCGTTAGTTTCATTCGCGCCGTCGAGATGAATACGCACGGTCAACATTTTTTCAAGCAATGAAATCGGCGGTTGAACGTGCTGTATTCCGGCTTTGCGCGTCCAAGCTGTAAATCCTTCGGTTTCGCGTTTTTCTTTTACGGCGATTGTTAAATCCTGATGCCAGGGAACTTTCCAATTCGCATCAGGAGTTTTGTCAAAAAAAATCGCTCTCACCGGTCGGGCGTTTTCGCCTAAGACTTTTGAAACTAAATCTTTCACCGCAGAACCATCGGCAAAACTTTTAATTTCCGGCGAAAGATTCAGTAAATTTCTGATGCCGTAAATTCTCTCGTTCGGTTCAGACGTTAAAGAATTTGTCAGATCAGCAACGCTTTTAACAAGATTTTCGATTTGCTTTCGGTCAATAAACTGAGGAACGACTGCAAATCCAAATTTATCAAAAGATTTTAAATGATCTGACATTTACGGTTTTACAAAGGTCGCGGTTTTCTTTGTTTCATCGCACGTTTCGATTGTTTTGCTCGCGGTTTTTTCGGTTTTCGCGTCTTCGGCGGGCAGACCGAGTTTTTCGCGGACGAATTTTTCAGCGTCGGCTTCGATCAGTTCGCCGTTGACGACGAAGGTTTTTTCGGTCAGAACGTCGCCTTTTTTCGATAGTTTCGACGGTTCGAGAAAGACGTTATACGGCGAACCCCAATTGCGCGTGTCGCCGGTCGCTTTGCGATAATCGTAATGCGCGGTTTTTTGTTTCGCGTCTTTCGATTCGGATTCGTAAACGACCGGAAACGTGATGCTTTTGTCGGTCAGATTCGTTTTCATCGCCTCGACCGTATCGTATTCGCCGATGCCGACGACATCGAAACCCTGTCCTTTGTATTTGTCGTAAAGTTTCTGCGCGAACGGTGCTTCGTGTTTCCAATTCGGACACCAGGGCGCGAAATAAACGACCATTACGAGCTTTTTGTTTTTCGTAAAGTCGCGCAAATTAACCGTCGAATCGTCGCGGACGCTTTTGTAAGTCCAATCTTTATACTTGATTTCCTTTTCGACAACCGGAGCCTGCTCGGTCTGCGCCAGCGTCATCATCGAAAAAACGAACAAAAATGCCAATATCAGAAATGTTTTCATAAATTTTTTCCTTTGCTAACCTTTGCAATGAAAGACTAATCTTTCAGATGCCGAAAAACAAGCAAAAGTAGCTTCGTTTTGCGGCTGAAATTGCTCAAAACCAACATCAAAGACGAAAAAGCGAATCTGTTTCGGCGAAAAGTGAATTCGTTTTGCGGCAAAGTGAACTCGATTTGCCGAGAAGTGAATTCATTTTGCCATAAAACGAATAGGAATTATGATAAAGTGAACTCGATTTAGCGAAAAGCGAATACGAATCGCGGCAAAGTGAATTCACTTTTGCCTAAATCAAATTCACTTTGCCGCAAATGATGCTCACTTTTGCTTAAATCGAGTTCACTTTGCTGCGATTCGTATTTAAAAAACCGCAAACCGAAATTGTTTTTCCGCAATTCACATTCGTTTTTCGCCGATTAACCGTTAACCATTTACCATTTACCGTTAAACCTATGCTAATCTGTGGTTAATTTGCAATTTCAGGAGACATCGAATTTTAATGAACAATCAAACGACCGTATCCGATATTTTCCGCCGCGTTCTGGAGATGCGAAAGGCGAATCCGAATCAGGATTACAAAGCGGTCAAATCACAAATCGTCAGCGAATTCGGCGGCAAACCGTTTCCGAAAACCGCCTATTTGACGATTCCCGAATACGACAACATCGCGCCCGAAGAAGATTGGACAGCCGGTTTGCCAATCGTTCTGCGCGGCATCCAAACCGAAAACTGGGACGAAATCGCGCACGGCATCGTCATCTCGCTCGAACAAGTCGAAAATTATCCGAAAGAATCGGGCAGAGAAGATGCGCCCGAAAAAGAATGGCGCAACCGCAATCGAGGCATCGCCGAAGCCGAACAGAAAAATTTCGACAAATGGATGCCCGAAGATTTAATGAATCTAGCGCGGCGCAACGTCAAAAGTTAGAAATAAAGAATTAACGGGAATGAAGAGGATAAAAGGGATAAAATTAAAGATAAAAATCCCTTTCATCCTCTTCATCCCCGTTAATTCTTTTTGATAAATCTTATGAAATCCGACGCGCTAATTTTCTTAACGACCGTGCCGAATGCGGAAGAAGGCGAAACATTAGCGCGGAAAATCGTCGAAGCGAAACTCGCCGCTTGTGTCCAGATTTTGCCGCCGATGAAATCAGTTTATTTCTGGGAAAATGAAGTTCAGATTGACGCGGAAAACTTGCTTTTAATCAAAACCCTCGCGGAAAAATACGCCGACCTCGAACGATTTATCCAAACGAATCACAGCTACGACGTGCCGGAAATTATCGCGCTTCCGGCTGAGAAAGTTTCCGACAGCTATTTAAATTGGCTAAAAGATTATTTGACTTAGCTTTCCTCGCCGCTGCCAATTTTATTTTCCGAAGATTGAAAGGTTTTGACGATAAAATCAACCGCTTCTTTGGGCGAATCGGTCAGATGAATCAATCCTAAATCTTCCGGGTTGATGTTCTTTTCATTGAGCATCGTCGAAGTGATCCACGCCAACAGTCCGCGCCAGTATTGCGAGCCGAAAAGCACGACGGGAAAATTGCGAATCTTGCGCGTTTGAATCAGCGTCAACGCTTCAAAAAGCTCGTCCATCGTGCCGAATCCGCCGGGAAAAATCACGTAGGCGTTCGAGTATTTGATAAAGACGGTTTTGCGGACAAAGAAGTATTTGAACGTCAGCGATTTGGTCAAAAAAGGGTTTTCCTTCTGCTCGAAAGGCAGTTCGATGTTGCAGCCGACCGAAACTTTTCCGGCTTCGTGTGCGCCGCGATTGGCGGCTTCCATAATTCCCGGACCGCCGCCGGTGATGATTTCAAAACCGGCTTCGGCAAGCAGCCGCGCGGTTTCCCGCGCCGCGATGTAAAATTCGTTATCTTCGACGGTTCTGGCTGAACCGAAAATAGAAACGCCGCGCGTGATCGTCGCCAAACTGTCGAAACCGTTAACGAATTCGCCCATAATACGAAAAACGCGCCACGAATCCGATGTTTTATATTCGTCTTCCGGGTTCGGCGAGCGTAGCAAAACTTCGTCGTCGGTCAGTTGCCAGTAATCGTTTTTTTCTTCGAGTTCTTTCGCTTCGGCGACCGTTTTCGGTTCGATAACTTCGGCTTTGGTTTTCGGTTTTTTCTTGGTGATTGGTTTTTTCTTGGCTGTCATTTTGTAAAATTAAATTTCCTCGGCGGCGGGTTTTTGAACGCCGATAATATTAAATCCGCAGTCAACGTAAATCGTCTCGCCGGTGATTGCCGACGACAAATCGCTGACTAAAAAGAGTGCGGTGTTGCCGACTTCGCGGGCTTCGACGTTTCTTCTGAGCGGCGAATTGGCGGCGATATGTTTGAGCATCGCGCCCATATTTTTCACGCCGCGCGCCGACAGCGTGTTGATCGGTCCCGCGCTGATGGCGTTGACGCGAATGTTCTGTTTGCCCAAATCTTCGGCTAAATATCTGGTCGAGGCTTCGAGCGCGGCTTTGGCAACGCCCATCACGTTGTAATTCTGCACGACTTTTTCCGCGCCGTAATAGCTCATCGAAACGATACTTCCGCCATCCTTCATTAAAGGCGCGGCGGAACGCGCCAACTGCGGCAGCGAAAACGCGCTGATTTCGAGCGCGGTCGCAAACGCTTCGCGCGAAGTCATCATAAATTCGCCTTCGAGAGCTTCCTTCGGCGCGAACGCAATCGAATGAATCAGAAAATCGAGCTTGCCGAATTCCTTTTCGACCGTCGCAAACGCCGCGTCAACTTCTGTTTGATTCGTCACGTCGCACGGCACGACGAGTGCGCCGTCCATATCTTTGGTTAATTTCTCGACATTTTCTTTCAGACGGTCGCCCTGAAAAGTAAAAGCTAATTTTGCGCCCTGTGCCGCGCACGCCGTCGCGCACGCCCAAGCGATTGAACGCTGATTGGCGACACCGAAAATCATTCCGACTTTGTTTTCCAACATATTCATAAAAAGGGGAAAAGTTTAAAAGGGAAAAAGTGAAAAAGCAAACGGCGAAAAAGAAAATTACGTTGTAACCGGCGAGAAGCTCAACGACCTCAAACTAAAACTTTTTCACATTTTCACGCTTTCACTTTTCCACTTTAGCTTATGCTGATTTCGCCCGTTCAAACAGAACTTCTTCAAAATTCGTGATTAGTTTGAAGCGGCGGAAACGCCGGTTGATTTCTTCCTGCGTCAGGCGGTCAACGCGCTCCGTGCCGAATTCTTCGACGTTGAACGAAGCCATAATCGTTCCGTAAACCATCGCGCGGCGCAAGGTTTCGTCGTTAATTTCCGGTTGCGAAGCGAGATAGCCCATAAAACCGCCCGCGAAAGTGTCGCCCGCGCCGGTCGGATCGAAAACCGATTCGAGCGGAAAGGCAGGAATCGCAAAATACGAATTGCGCGTAAAAAGTGCCGCGCCGTATTCGCCGCGTTTGATGACCAGAGCCTTCAAATCCCCGAGTTCGATGATTTTTTTCGCCGCTTTGTGAATGTTCGGTTCGTCGGCTAATTGTCTGGCTTCGGCATCGTTGATGATAACGCAATCCACGACTTTAACGGTTTCGATCACGGCATCTTTCATCGAATCAATCCAAAAATTCATCGTGTCCATCGCCACGAATTCCGCTTTTTCGCATTGCTCGCGGACTTCCTTCTGAATCATCGGCACGATGTTCGCCAAAAACAACAGCCGCGAATTTTTCGATTCGTCCGACAGTTTCGGCTCGAAAGTTTCAAACACGTTCAACTGCGTGTCGAGCGTGTGCGCCGTATTCAAATCGTAATCGTAACGCCCTTTCCAGAAAAAAGTTTTCCCGTCCGCGACGACTTCGATGTCGTCCGTATTGATATGATGCCGTTTGAAAACCGCCCATTCCTCATCGCCAAAATCGCCGCCGACGACACCGACGGCGCGCACGTCCGTGAAAAAACTCGCCGAAAGCGAAAAATGCGTTCCCGCGCCGCCCAAAATCTTTTCGCGCTGACCGAAAGGCGTTTCCAATGCGTCGAACGCGACCGAACCTACAACTGTTAAAGACATATTTTGTTAATTGTTTCCTTTTTAAAATTTGACTTGTAAAACTCAAAATTATGATTTTACACGCCACGGCGGATTTTTGCGATTTTCGCCCGCGTAAAAAAGACAAACGCGATTGCCGCCCGGATCGCGCAGATAGCTTTGCCGCCACAGCCAGATTTGATCAATCGGGTCGGATTCAAATTCCAGACCGGCTTGTTTTAGTTTTTCAACCGTCGCGTCCAGATTTTCGCACTCGAAATAAATTATCGTTTCCGATGTGATTGGCGTGTCAATATGATTGACGGAAAGCGTCGCGTCGCCGTCGGGACATTCAAAGCGGACGTAGCGCGGCGCGGAATCAACGATCAGGCGCAAGCCCAGCTTTTGATAAAATTCGACCGACGCGCGAACGTCGGTCGAAAAGACGGTTACTTGATTGAGATTCATTTTTTCGGTTTGAGCGCGGTTAAAGTTTTCTCGGCATCGTTTTTATACTGGCTTTGCGGATAATTTTCGACGAGCTGCGAAAGATACGCGACGGCATCTTCGCGCAGTTTTTCGGGCGCGAATTTTTTCGCGTCTTCTTCGTTTTTCTGGTCAATTTTCTGCTTGCCTTTGTTGTCCGAAAGATAAAAACTGCTCATTCCGGCGAGATACAAAAATTCGTCCATTTTGGAAAAATCGGGATACGCCGCAAAGGTTTCTTCAAAGCGCATCAGCACGGCTTTGTAGGCTTTTCTGGTTTTGAAATAATAATTGGCGGCTTCCAGATTATGGCTCGCGTCGGCTTCGAGAACCGGATCGCGCTGAATTTGTTTTTCGATTTGTTTCTGGGCGAAAACCGAGTTTTCAACGGCGAATAAACTAAAAACGGCGAATGCGAAAACGATTAAAGATTTTTTCATAACGCTTGTAAAGATGTATCTAAGACGTGAAAAGTTTTCCCGCGCGACTATTTCGCGGCGTATTTGCCGATGATCGCTTCGAGCTTTTTCGCCGTTTCCGCATTCCAATTTTCCGGCTGGGTGAAAATCGCGTTTTTGGTCGCGCCTTCAAACGAATTCGGTGTCGTTTTGGCGGCGACTCTTTTGACCGCTTCCTTTAAAACAAGCTGCGCGTTGCGGACGTTTTTGTGCAAATAGCCGATGACCATTTCCGCCGAAACCGCGTCGTGCGTTTCGTGCCAGCAATCGTAATCGGTCACGAGCGCGAGCGTCGCGTAGGCGATTTCGGCTTCGCGCGCGAGTTTCGCTTCCTGCAAATTCGTCATTCCGATAATGTCCATTCCCCAACCGCGATAGACGTTCGATTCGGCTTTCGTCGAAAACGCCGGACCTTCCATACACAG
>CAXTMQ010000027.1:0-27476 GCA_964245305.1 uncultured Pyrinomonadaceae bacterium | reverse complement strand
CATTTTAGCTCCGCAACTATAAGCCGGGTCTAAATTCACGCTAATTAAAAATTATAATAAATGTCGTGCGGCAATCCTTTCGGGTTGAAGTGCGAGACGTTTCGCCGCTTTGTTTCAAGAACCAATGAAAAGGCGAAATAAACGATATATTTATGCAAACAGTCATAAAACTTGTCTTTTGCTTGGTCGTATTTTTCGCCGGTCAAACGGCTGAACTTCTCGCGCAAACTTTTGCCCCCCCCGCCGAATTGGTTTTGCGCGGCACTTCCGAAGTGCCGATGTCGCTCGTTAAAGCGACGGAAAAATACAACAATTATTATCAAGCATTGCCCGTCGAAGGCTGGCTCGACGATAAAAATTTCATCGTCAAAGAATACGGCAGAACCGCTTCTCTGCTCACATATCCAAAGCCAGAAGGACAACCGACTTCCCTGCTGACATTTCCGCAGCCGGCTTATGACATTTACCCGTCGCCCGACCGCAAAAATTATCTTTATAATCAAGACACTGACGGAAAGCTCAACTACCGAATGTTCGTTTGGAACAGTGAGAGCAAACAAAGCGCACCTTTAACCGAAACGGGAACGCGAGCCGTTCAGCCGATTTGGTCGCCGTCCGGCAAATACGTCGCTTACAGTTATTTCGCGCCCGGCACGAAAGGGGAAGAAATAGTTTGGCAAAATCCCTACAAAGCTGATGAGAAAAAGACAGTTTTCTTATCGCCATATATGGTGCAGGCGGTCGCGTGGTCGAAAGACGATAAATACGTCGCCGTCGAAGAATACGTCAACCTAGCCGATATGACGCGCCTCTGGCTCGTCGAGCCGCAAACGGGCAAGAAAACTCTGCTCAACAAATCCGAGAAAGACGTTTTCGGCATTGACGAAGTGCAGTTCAGTGCGGACGGCAAATACGTTTATTTGACGAGCAACCGCGCGGGCGAATTTATAAGCTTCGAGCGAGTAAATCTTTCTACAAAAGAATGGTCAACAGTTTATAAAACAGAAGCGGCGGACATCGAAATAGCGCGGCTTTCGCCAGATGAAACCAAAGTTGCACTCGTCTTCAACGACAAAGGCATTTCGCGTCTCGGTTTTTACGACTTGAAAAGCGGGAAACTTGAATCCGTTTCAAAACTCAATCCGGGAGTGATTACGAATCTCGAATGGTCGCCCGATTCCAAACAAGTCGCTTTTAATCTCGACTACGCGAGCGAAGCGTCGAGCATTTACACGGTCGCGGCGGATTCTTCTCAGCAAATCACACGCTGGGCGCACGAGCCGAACAAAGACGCGGACGAAAATCTGCCGCTCGTTGAAAGAATCGAGTGGCAGTCGAAGCCGGACGGAAAAACAATCGGTGGCTGGATGTTCAAATCCAAAAAATCTTCGGCAACGCCGCGCGCCGTTATCATCGAGTTTCACGGCGGACCGTCGGAGCAATCGCGCCCGGTTCTCAATTACAACGACCTTTATTACCTAAATGAACTTGATACGGTCGTCATTTACCCGAACGTGCGCGGCTCGCGCGGCTCAGGCAAATCGTTTTCGCTCGGCGATAACGCAGAGCTTCGCGCGAATCAATTAAACGACGTTGCCGGGCTGCTCGACTGGATAAAAAAACAACCGGGTTTGGATTCAAGTCGCGTCGGTGTGCGCGGATTTTCTTACGGCGGTTATCTCGCGCTTCTCGCCGCGGCGCGTTTTCCCGAGCGCATCGCCGCCGTTTCCGCGCAAGCCGCGCCGACGAATCTTATTACGCTACAAACTAATGACCCAGTTTGGCGCGTCGGCACGAGCCGCACGGAATTCGGTGACGAGACGAATCTGCAAATCAAACAGGCTTTAGAAAAAATTGCCGTCCCCACTATGGCTAGCAATATGAAAATTCCAATCTTGCTGGCGCACGGCGAATTGGACACGCAAGTTCCGGCGAGCGAATCACGTCAGTTGATAGCCGCCGTCGAAAAACAATCGCCGCAAACGCTGCTCTGGACGGTTTTCAGTAAACCTGACAAACACGGCTTTGGCGGAGTTCGCAGTTTCTACATTTCGCTGCTCGAAACCGTATTTTTTCAAAAATATGTTCTTCGTCGCGGCGAGCAAAACAAATAATTAAAAATAAAAACAACAGGAAGGAAATAAATAAAAATGAAAAATCAATCGAAAATTCGCAAAACAATCATTCATTCGGCACTCGCGCTCAGTCTTGCCGCAGGCGTTTTAACGCCTCTGACAGTTCAGGCTTGGGATACTGGTGCAGACCCGCAGGAAGGCGGACGCACAAGAGGAGGTTCGAGAGTTACTTGCACCACGACGAGTTATAACATACTGATTGCCACAATCGTTGTTACCGAGTGCAGCGACGGCACCCGAACCGTCAGTCTTCAGTAAAGGTGCGGTAATTCACTATTAGTTTAACGCCAAAAAGATGACCGGCTGATGCGACAGATTCATTTCGATTGAATTAAAGCGACGCCGGTCAATTTATAAACCGAGGATGTCGGAACATCTCGAAACTCACAAGTTTTTTAATTCTTCCCACCTGAAATGGGCAGGGTTATTCTTGCTCTGTCTAGCGAATCTGCTGCTCACGGTTCCTGCACAACAATCAATTAAAACTGCTGTTGCAACTTTGCCCTGCAATACGGCTCGTCTCGCCTTCGGGCGTGGAAATTACGCAGAAGCATTACAATCAGTCAAGCCGTGTCTTGAATCCGAGGCTGAAAATAGTGCTGTGCAACGCGCGGAAAATTTACTGCTCAGCGCGGAAATTGAATTCAATTTAGGTAATGATAGAGAAGCCGCGAATTATGCCGTTCAAGCCGAAAATCATTACGCTTCTCTCGAAACCGATAATCGGCAGGTGTTATGGTTGTTCAGCGTTCAACTGAAAAAGACTCGCGCCGCGCTCGAAGCGGAAGCCTCGAATTACCAATCAGCACTCAAATTTTACAAAGAAGGTTTGAAGATTCTTGCTGCGCCTACCGTTTCAGTGCAAAGCGACGGCGGCGAACTGCGCCGTTTAAAAGCCGAATTACTGTCCGGCATCGCATTTATTGAACTAAAAACCGGATTTTATTCGGACGCGATTACAAATCTCGAATCCGCGCTGGCGCAACTTGGCGATTCACAGACGGACAATTATACTCGAGGCGGTATTTTAAATGACTTCGGGCATCTACTTAATGAACAGCGATCACACCGGCAAGCAATTAAGTATTTAGAAAAATCCGCCGAAATTTGGCAGAGAGAAAAAGATTGGTTCAATTTTGCAATGACCCAGCAAAACTTAGCCGTCGCCCACCGTGGAAACGAAGATTATAAGCAAGCACAGATTTACTTTGAGCGCGTCCGAGACTTAGCCGTCAAAAATAACTTCGTCGAATTAGAAACGATGAGTCTGCAAGGTCTGGCTTCTCTCGAACAGGCTCGCGGAGAAAACAAGAAAGCAGTTGAAATTCTACAGAAAGCATTAAGTCGAACCACCGCTTCGGTTCGCCGCGCCGAGATTTTATGGCGGTTGTCCTCTAATCAAAACTTGACGGGCGAAAGCGCGTCGGCTCGCGCCAATGCGACTGAATGTTACGAATACGCGACGGCGCAGAAAATCGAAAATCTTCGTTATTTATGCGCGACGAACTTGGGAGAAAGTTTTCTGCGAGAATCGCCCGGGACCGCCGAGAAATGGTTGAACACGGCAGTCGAAATTACTGAAAATTTAAACCGCCGCGTCGCTGGACGAGAGCCTGAAAAAGTCTATTTTATGCAGGATAAATCGGCGGCTTACCATGGACTAATTAAATTATTCGTCGAGGCGAATAAACCGGAACAGGCGCTCGCCGTTTCGGAGAAGTTAAAATCGCGCGTGCTGCGGGAGAAGTTGCAGAGCCGCGCGAGTGAAATTTTGAGCGACGACGTTTCGAGCCGAATACCTAATCTGCCTGCCGATGCTGCCGTCATTTCCTACGTTTTAGCCGACAACCAGTGTTTCGCCTTTATTATTAAAGCCAACGAAAAGCCGAAAGTTGTTGCGCTGCCTGTTGGAGCAGCCGAATTACGCGAGCAAATAAAGCGTTACCGCGAAAGCATTTTAACTTTCAGCCCGACATTCAAGGTAGAAGCGCGGACGTTGTATGACTCGCTGCTCAAAGCCGCAGACGGCGATATTGCGAAAGCGAAACATTTAATCATCGTGCCGGACGGAGCGTTGTGGGAGTTGCCGTTTCAAGCGTTAATTTCTGTATCGGGTAAATATCTCATCGAAGAACGCGAAATTTCCTACGCGCCGTCGCTCGGTGTTTTGACCGGGCAAAAATCCGCGACCGCATTTAAAACCAATCGGAAAAATTTCGTCGCTTTTGCCAATTCCACTCGCAAAGATTCAGCTACATTGCCCGAAGCCGAGCGCGAGGCAAACGACATCGGCAAGCTATACGCGCCTTCATTAATTTTCGTTAAAACCACCGCGACCGAAAAGCGTGTTAAGACGGAAGCCGCGCAAGCTAAAGTTTTGCATCTGGCAGTTCACGGTGAAATGAATCAAACCGACCCTTTCGCGTCGGCACTGCTTTTCACGCCGGAAACGAGCGACGACGGGCGATTAACGGTCTCGGAGATTTTGCAGATGAGTTTGCCCGATAGTTTGGTTGTTCTTTCAAGTTGCGATACGAGCAACGGGCAAGTTTTGAGCGGCGAAGGTTTGCTCAGTCTTTCGTGGGCTTTTTTAGCGTCGGGCGGTCAAACGGTCGTCGCGGCGCAGTGGGCGGTCGAAGAAAAAGCGACCGCCGATTTGATGGTGAATTTTCACCGCTCATTGAACGGAAACATAAACGAATCGGCGAGTGCGTTGCGCACAGCGCAGGTCGAAGCATTGAAGCGTCCCGCGCCGTTTAATCATCCTTTTTACTGGTCTGCTTTTGTCGCCGTCGAAGGTCCGCAGCGTTGAACCGTAGTCTGATTTTCTTGTTTCCATCGCTCAACTTGCGCGAGCAGACGACGCGCCGCTTTGTGTTTCGGATTCTTCGCTAGAATTTCCTTCAAAGTGCAGGCGGCAGAATCGAGCATTCCTTCTTGAGCATAAAACACGGCGAGCTTTAATCGGTCGGTTTCGTTTCTCTTCAAAGACGCGATTCGGCTTTCGGCTGTCGCGGGCGCGACGCGGAAAACGGCGGGCGGTTGCGGCGGCAGCGGCGCGACGATTTTTCCGCTTTCGGTTTGCGCCTCGACTCGCCAAAGGTATTTTGCGCCCGGCTTTAAAGGCTTGTCTAACTTGAAACTGTTTCCCGAAACTTCAGTCGTTAAAACTTCATTAAAATCCGCATCGAGAATCGAAATACGGTAACTTCGCGCGTTTGCGGCTTTCTCCCAGCGAAACTCCGGCATATTTTCAAGCACTGTTTCACCGACAGGAGTGAGCAGAGCGAAAGACGGCATAGCAGGATTTGAATTTTGCGTTTTGCCGCGCAAAGTCGTTTGACCGTTCGGACGTAGCGACGACACGGCGGGCGGCGTGTTTTCGATGAGCTGAGCTAATTCCCTGTTTTCCGTTTCTTCCGATTTTTTCAAGTTTTCACCCACGACTGGCAAATTAATCTGCGGTTGTTTCAGTCGCGGTTGCGGTTGAGAATTTCCTTCCAAACTGTTGCTATTCCTGGCTTCAACACCCGTTGAAACAGAAGAATTTTCGTTTGTCGGCAACTTGTTTTCGGTTTTCGGAGTTTCGACGGTTTGCACGACTTCGTTACTCGAATTCGGTTGTTCGGACGCACCGCGCCAGATTAAAAACGAAATGCCCGCGACGAACAATAGTGCCAATGTTCCCCAAGCCAACGGTTGCCGGAAGAAAGCGAAAACGGCTGGAAACGGCGACCGCGCCGGCGATATTTTTTCGGCTTCAAAATTTTCATCAAATTCCGTTTCATCGAGCAGCGCCGACCAGAATTGTTCGGGCGTCGGCACTGGCATCGCGTCCCGGCAAACCGCGCACTGCAGCAAGTGTTTCTCAACCGCGTCCGTCTCAGCCGGGGCAAGCGGCGAGCGGGCGGCGTAAGCAACAAGTTGCTCTTTTGTTAAGTGTTCGACAGTCTTCATTTGTTCGTTAATTTTCTCAGCTTGCCGCGCGCTTCGTGTCGTGCTTTTTTGATTGATTTGATTGCCGATTCAAGATTCGGGCGTTTGCCGGTTGCGTCGTTATGTCGTGCGATTGCATCGTCTGACAAAGGAATTTTGATTTTAATTTCCAGCCATTCGTTTTCTGAAATTTCCAAACTGCGCGCAAGCTCTGCGTCCGAGATGCCGCCTTGTAGAAAATAAACGACTAATCGCCGACTTTTAAATAACAGCGCGCGCCTCTGGCGCAATGATAGTTGGCAAGTTTCCTGCCAGACAAATGTTGCGAGCGATTGAAATTCAGCATCCGAATCGCCCGCGAGCCGTTCGGAACTTTCAACTTCGGATGCAGCATCGAGCGGCAAGTGCGCTTTAGCGTCGCCGTTTTCTGAAAAAGGCCGATTCGTTTCGTTGTAGGCTGTGCGGGCGGCAAAAGATTCCCAATCGCCGGACGACATTTCTTCGCTGATGTCGGGGTATTTTTCTCGCCATTTCAATAACCTTAAAACGATTCCCTGTTCCAAATCCGCCGCATCTGCCGGTCGCAATGACACGAAACGACGGCGCACGATTTTTCGGACGACGGGCAAGGCGGCGAGAAAAGAATCCTCTGAATTATTTTCGTGAGATGGTAATTTGACCGAATCCGGCGGGCTGTTTCCACTGTTTGACAACCGCCGTAATACATCCCATAACGGCTCTATCATTGGTTTTTACTGCAAACCACAAAATACTGCTTTCAATGATCGCTTATCGGTGAAAGGTTTCGTGCGCTTTATTTTAAATATACCGTTTCGTCGCGCGCCTTGTCCAAACTCAATCACATCGAAAAAAAATTTCGCGCCAGAGGTAACCTTCGGGGTTCAGCAGGGTTTTTATATATAGAGGGATAATTTTCGGCGACGAGTTTCCGGCAAACCTGCAAGGGAAAATGCCCTGAAAATATGCCTTGAGCTTTATACAATATCGTAATAATAAAAAATAAAAGAATGTTCAATAATCTCAGCGAAGCCGAGGCAATCGCGCTTTTCGCACGTTACGATTTTCTCGATTTGTGTCTTTTAGGCGAAACCGGCACGGGCAAAACGCACGCCGCCGAGCAAATTCACCGGCAAAGCCCGCGCGCGGAAAAACCTTTCGTCGCCGTCAACTGCGCCGAGCTTTCGCGTTCGCTCGTCGAAACCGAACTTTTCGGTTACCAGAAGGGCGCGTTCACCGGCGCGATTCAATCCAAAATTGGAAAATTTGAAGCGGCATCGGGCGGCACGCTCTTTCTCGACGAAATCGGCGAGCTTGACGACGAGATGCAGGCAAAACTTTTGAAGGCGGTCGAGGAAAAACGCATCACGCGCGTCGGAAGTAGCGTCGCGCGCGACGTTGACGTGCGAATCATTTACGCGACGCACCGCGATTTGAAAGTTTTCCGCGAAGATTTGCGCTACCGCATCGCCGCGCATACGATTCACTTAAAACCGCTGCGCGAGCGACCCGAACGAATTCTGCCGCTGTCTCGCCTGTTTATCAATGATTTCAGCCGCAAATCCGGGCGAAGCGTCGCGGCGAGCGAAAACGCTTTATGCGTCTTGGAACGCGCCGAGTGGCGCGGCAACATCCGCGAACTGCGCTCTTTCTTGCAAAACGCTTGTCTCGACGCACTGTTCACCGTCGACCTGAAAGCGTCGCTCGGCAGCAAAGCGCAAGCGGTTGAACTGACCGCCGAATTATTGCTGTCGCGTTTGAGCCAATCTAATGCCCACACCGGCGCGCCGCAGCCGCTGAACGGAAAAACAGACGCCATCGCCGCCGATTACCGGCAGGAAATCAAAAACTTCGACCGTTTATTAATCCGGCAGACGCTCGAAAAGAACAATCGAAATGTCTCGCGCACGGCGACTGAGCTGGGGCTTAGTCGTTACGGTTTAATAAAAAAAATCAAGCGATACGGAATCAACTTCGCCAACGATTAGAACGGCGACTTTTATAAACTTCGACTCTTTTATTTTTTAAGGCGCGGAAAAAATTCCGCGCCTTTTTTGTTACCAAAAGCAGCGGGTGGCTCGCCCAACGAACCACTTGTTCAATAATCGCCAACGCCGAAAATCTCGTCTTTTCTAATGTTTAGCCGATTTTCGTTTATCGGTTGCTCGTTCAAGTTACCACCAGTGGCTCGTTAAACGAGCCACCCATATCAAAAATTCATAAAAAGCGACAAGTTTTTCCCGGCTTTCCCGAAATTTCTCATCCGGCGACATTCCCGCCGCCCGTTAATAAACCTAAAAACAAGGCGACCGATTGAATCCGCACCGACCGTTTCGCTCCGAGCGCGAAATGGTTGCCCCGCTTGCCCGTCTGATGCCGAGCGAGACTGGGAGCCGGAATAAATTTAAGCGGCTTTCAAATTAATCAACCGCTAGACGCGCAATCTCCAGCCCATACCAATCGAAAATGAATGTCGGCAGCGGCTTCTCTCATTTCTTCGACGGTCTTCCAATCAACCGAAAAGGGATTTTTAAAGTTTGCAAGACAAGTGAAAGCAGGCGGCGGTCTGAACCCCGTTGGCTTGCCGAAAATAAATTACTTGAGAGGAAAAAAACAATGTCTGCAAATCAATTACCGCTATCGGCTTTGCGCCAATTCGCGCCGTCAAATTCACCGCTTTTCGCTTACCGCATCGAGTCTTCGGGCAGCCCGATGAACGACTGGGCGCGGCACATTTCAAACAATGATTTATTCCGGCGCGAGCTTGAAGAAAACTCAGTTTTGGGCGGCAACGTCGTCATTCGCGCCGTCGAAGGCGACGAACAGCCAGCGCTCGAACGAGTGAAAATCCTGAGCCTTAGCTATGCGACGCGCGTTTTCGGCAATTCGGATGATGCGAAAGAGTTCGTCCGCTGTGTCCGCAGCATAGCCGACCCGCAGGCGGCGCAGTTCGAGCTTGAACAAATCGCCAGCCATTATTACCGCGAATGCCGCCAACGTCCAGTGCCGGAAGTTCTGAAGGAAATGGCACTCTTGGGAATGGAAATGGCGCGCGTTACAACCTCCGTCAACGACTTGGAAATCGAAGTTACGGAAACTGAAATCGGAGAAGTTAAACTTACGCCGGCGGACGAAAAAAGAGTTGCGGAGGCGCAAAAGAATTTACTGCCGCTCGCCCAAGCGACGCCGAACTATGACGCGGAAATGCGTGCCGTCAAAAACAAGCTGTCGCGCGGTTCGCTCTCGAAAGCCAACCAAGATGAATTCGCCGCCTTTTATCTCGCGGACGACGGTAAATCTGTCGAAGAACTCGACGACGATTTCAGGCGATTCGACGCTCACGAGCAATATGACGAAGACGGTCTTTTAGGCTTACGGATGTCAGGCAGCCAGCACACGGAAGTCGTTCTTGAACTCGACAGCGAAATCACGGCGGATTACTTGCCGATTGATGTTCAGCCGCTCGCCAAACTTCTGCAGCTCGTCTTCGTCGGTCACGAAATCGGAGGACGCGCGGCGCAATCGGCAAGGCATTTCGTTGCCTGCCGCAAAATCGAAAATCACGACAACCGTCGCGCCCGCGAAGCCTTCCGTTTGAACGCGCCGTTCTTTGAAACGGAAAAATCCGTCGTTTCAGAATTCAGTATTTTACCGCTTACGCGCGATGAGATTTCAGAGTGGATTGACTTGAATCTGGACGCGCTTTATTCGCGCGAAGTGGTTCGCTCGGCGCGTCGCGTGACAAACGGGGAAAAAGGCGAATGGCTCGAATTCACGGTCAATCAAACCGTGAACCCGGACTTTGAAGAAAAACAATATGCGAGCCAGATTCTGCACATTTTACTTGAGCAAACGGAGCGCGATTTTCATCTTTCTTCCTTGCGCCGCAACGCGGTTTATCAAACAATTTACTTACAAATCAGACGAGCGAAAGACACAACTGTTCTCTCGCAGACGGCGGAAATCGCCCGCCGAGCGAAAGACGAAAAGCGGCTTTCGCTCAAGGAATATACGGCGCTTTCGACCGTTGCGAAATCGCAGTTTGCGAGGCTCGCGGGCGCACGCGCGAGCGCGGCATTATACGCCCTCGAAAAAGAAATCGCCGCAGCGGATTCGCGCAAAATCGGTTATCTCAAATGGGCGATGTATGGCGCAAATCAACCGGCGCATCCGGTTCACGGCTTACCGCGCCAAGAAGTCCAGCGCGCTTGGGCGGCGCTTAAAAACCGTGAAATGATTTTGAAACAAAAAGCGGCTGGCGAGTTCGACCGAATGCGCCAACAACAACTGCAATTCAACCGCGTGGGCGCGACGCAACAAGTCAGAGTTACGCCCGCAAACCACTAAATTTCTGAACATTTTCCGTTTCATGAAAACTCCGCTCGCGCCAGGTAACGCCGAGCGGAGTTTTTTATTTTAAAGAAGCGGAAAAACCCAAAAATCAAGCGGCAAACAATCGCGCAAATATGTAGTTCTGACTTCACGCCAGAACCGGAAAAAGCGGTAGTTCTGACTCCCGCAAAGCAAGAAATATGAAAACTAATTCAGTTGAAATCGGATTGGGCGCGACGGGAAACGACGCGACAAACGATATAACTTTGCAGCGTTTCGTCGTCTTCGTCGCCGGCGGCAAACGCCCGATAATTTCGTGTCCAAACTTCGCGCGGGCGGAACGCGTCGCGCTGATTTTCGCTGGAATAAGTAATGTGCGGATGGAGGTTTTCGACGATGTTAAAGGCATTTGTTATTTCGTCGAGCCTTCGGAAGCGAAAGGTTCTCTCGTTCATTAAAAACTTGAGCGTTTAGAAACAAAAAATAAAAGCGGCAAGCAGAAAAACGTGATGAGCAAAAGGAAAAACGGCACGCGCGAAAACGCGATGCACGACAATCTTTCCGAAGCGTCATCACTCGAAAAAAACCAAAACAAAAAAATTAAGGAGCCAAAGAAAATTTATGTCATCAGCAAAAGTTACAATCATCGGAAACTTGGGACGCAACCCGGAAACGCGCGTCAACGCCAACAACACTTTTATCGCCAACTTCTCGATTGCCGTCAACAATCAGCGCAAAACTGCGACGGGCGAAACGGTGAAGAAAACCGATTGGTATAACATCACCGCGACGGGCAGACAGGCGCAGGTTCTCGCCGAACACGCCCGCAAAGGCGACCAGCTTCTCGTCGAAGGCAAACAGACTTTCAACCCGTGGACTGACCGCGAAGGCAACTCGCGCGTTTCGGTTGACGTTCTCGTGCAGGACTTCCGCTTCCTCGGCAACGGCAATCGCAGCGACGAAAATCAAGCCGCGCCGGAAGCCGCCAGCAGCGAAATCCCGGACGACATCCGCGAAGCACTTTCGACGATTCCCGACAACCTCGATTTTTCGGGCGACAATTTCCCGTCGGTGATGTAATCGAATTCGTCGGAGCGACGGACGGATAAACCAATCTGTCCGTCGCTCCGGCAAAAGAAAGCCGCCAAAAATTCTCCAGATTTTCCTTCCTTTCTTCTCCGGTAATCGAGGCGATTTCTGAATTGAGCTTTCAGGAATCGCCTTCCCTTCAACTTCAGATTTTCGCTTTTTCAAAAAGGGATTTTTATGGTCTGCAAGACGGATGAAATTGAAATCTCGGCGTTCGGGTTGTCGCCGGAAAATCAGCCCAAAGGTAAGAAAGGAAAAATTATGAGAACCGTTGTTTTTAATCAAGGCTTCAATCGCATTGAGCATCATCAAATCATCTGTCTCGAACGCGCTAAATTAAATCGGCTGCTGGACGAAGAGCGGCGCATCGTTGAAACTCTCGCAAGTTCAGTTAAACGGCAAATCGAAGCCGCGCCGAAGTTGTTTACTGATGTCCAAACCGCTTGGAGCGAGATTCAAAATCATTCGCTCGTCCGCTCAATACGCGAGCGAATCGATCTTCTGACGGACGCTTATCCGCAGTTCCTGAATCAAGTCGAAAACGCACGCCAGCGTCTCAAGAAAAAAATTTTAGACGCGCTGGAGATTGATAAATTCGCGGCGCAAGCGGCAACTATCTGTCATTAAAAATTTATCGTCTTCATCAACGAACCATTTACAAAGAAAGCCCGATGCGCCTGCTCCAAAACAAGCGCGTCGGGCTTTTTTATTGTCGCGGCATTCTCACTTAGACAGATATTTGCGTTCAAGATGAAGCCGCGCCGTTTTTCGAGTTCGCAGCACGCCATTGTTTGAAGCCGTTGTCGCGCCCGAAATGCGATTTGTAAATCTCGTTCGCTACTTCGCTTGGGCTGACTTCATAGCCGTAACACTCGGAGACGAACCGCACATATTCGTCCGCTAAATCAGCCGTTTCCTCATCCACTTGAGCGACGATTCGGCGCGATTGTTTGCGGCGGATCGAGATTGACGGTTTGAATATGGATGCGTTTCCGTTTTCGCTTTTCGCGCTGGTTTTTTCGTTCGTTTTTTCTGTATTTTCTTGCATTAAATTCGATTCCTTTTAGTTTGATTTTAGATTTTTTGTTCGACCTTCGCCCCGTGAATTAATGCGGTTAATAAAGTGCAAAATCAAGCGGTGCGGGCGTTCAAAATCTGTTTAATCAACCATCGTGCCAGAGACATTTCAGCCGCCGTTCGACGATGCGAAATTCGTCACAAGGAGCGTTTCTTTCATTTTTAGAAATCGCGTGTTTGAGGTGTATGACAAGTAGCGGCAAAAACGCGCTCTTCTTTCGCCTTAAGTAACGGGAAAATAAGCAGTTGGACTTGAAAGAGTGAAAGAAACCGCAAAATTGCCGATTTACGCGGCTGTTTATAAAAACATAAACTCATATTCCTCTGTGATTTATGCGCGAATTTTGTCAGCCGGTTTTTCGGTGAAAAGTTCTTTCGCTTCAAGTCGTTGATAAATTTGCGTTTACGCCGTCAAAGAAATTCTCCGACATCCGCAAACCGTTGAATTTGTTGAGGAAACACCTCTTTCAAAAAAGCGAAAGAATTTCGACTTATTTTTTTGCGGCAAGCGAATTGCTTTACACCGTCGCTGAAATCAAAAAATCCTTTTTGGAAAAAGAAAAACCAGATGAACGAAGAAAACAAATTTTTGAGCCGCAGCCGTGAGCGAGTGAAGTGGAAAAAGAAACTCGCAACAAAATCGAAAAAAGAAGCGAAGGCGGATTCGATTTATTTTCGTCCGAGCTTGTCAGATGCGAAACGCATCGGCGAGTTGGCGGCAATGACCGGCGAGACGAAAAACGTGATTGTCGAAAAGCTGGTCTGTCTCGCGCTCCACAACAAAACTTTTACGACGCAAAAGCTCGACGAGCAGAAAACTTCCCTGCGGCGGCTCGAAGACCGAACCGGAGAAGTTGCCGATTACCAACTGGAAATCGTCCGCCTGCTCGAAGAAATGCGCGGCGAGCAGACGAAGACGAACGCGCTCGCGTCCGCTCTTTTGAGCGAAATTTACTGTATGGTTCACACCGCCGTTTCTCTTAGCAGAACCGCGCTGCTGCAAATACTCGGACTCGCGCAAAAAAACTCGGCATCGCCAGCACCGCAGGTTTTAGCGTCGTTCGATGAAACCAGCGATTTGACGATTGCGCGAAGCCTTCACGATTTGGAGTCGGTCGCTATTCATCATCAAATCAAAAACGACGGCAAAGTTTTCGGGAATCTTTTTTGGAGATCGAAATTGAGAAAAACCGATTCCGCGCCCGAAACCGCCGCAATTTCGGCGGAGTAATTCTTAAAATTTTCGAGAGATGATTATCAGCATAAAATCGAGCGCGTCGGGCGGCAGCAGTCGCGGACTCGTTCATTACCTCGCCCACAGCAAGCTCGACCGCGAAAAAGAAGGCATAGAGCGGCGCGAATTTTTCAATGACTCCGAAAACGATTTAGACGTGAGCCGCGCGAACCGGCATTTGAGCTTGGGCGATGCAAAAGCAAAACCCGAAGAACTGCTGCACATCGTTATCGCTCCGAGCAAAGAAGAAATAGCCAAGTTAGGCGACGACCGCAAGGCGCGAAAAAACGCGCTCAAAGAAATTGTTCGAGCTACCGTCGCCCGACTCGAAAAGGAAGTCAAAGCCAAATATCTAAAATGGGTTGCCGTCGGGCATTTCAACACAGACAATCCGCACGCGCATCTCACTGTGCAGAAACAATTTACAAACGAGAACGGTAAAGTCGAAATTTTGCGAATAAATCGGCAGATGCTTCATTACAACGAGCGAGGCGCAGACGGCGAGAAAAAACTTCATAAGGGAGCGTTAATTTTAACCGCCGAAAATAAAATCAAGGAGATAGCCCAAACTCGCGGGCAGGAAAGAGCAACGGAGAAAATCTCGACATCAAAAAAGGCAACCGAAAAACCGGAAAATCAAACCGGAAACGCCGAAGAATTTTCCTCCGATGAATTAACGAAAATCCCGAATTACCGCGAGCGTCGAATACTAGCCGAAGAGATGCTCGTCGCTTCGGAAATCCGCCGGCGCGAGCGCAACATCGAAAATCTCGTCGAACACGGCGACAAAAAGCGCTTCAAAATCAAAGACGAGGAGACGGGCAACACGCGCCACGTCTCGCTGTTCGACATCGAGCGAAAAATCGAGAGCATCAGCCGCCGAAAAGCGCGGCTCGCGCACCCGCAAAATATTGAGAAGCGCGCAGATTTTTCCGCGCAGATTGTTCAGGAAGAACGCGCTGAATACGAACCCGTCGTTCGACAACTTGAAACGATTCGCCGCCACGTCCTCGGATTCGAGAACCGACATTTGAGCGAAGCGCAGGAAAAACACACGCGGCTTCACAATGAAAAACTCCTTATTGAAAAAAAGTATGAACGTCTGAGAACAGATGTTCTGCTGCCGCTTTTTAGCCCGGACGAAATTCAGCAGCTTCAAACGGAAGCAATTAGGGAGCAGAATTCAGAAAAAATTTTACAACTGGAAAGCATTCGTCAAAGCAACACCGCCGAGTTGGGTTTTCCGAGCCGCCGCGAGCGAGACGTGCGCGAATTGCTGGCGTCAAAAATTGTCGCTAAACTCAAAGTCGAAGCCGCTGAAAAAAGACTACTAGACTTTGCGGCGAACAAAGATTTTGTAAAAGTAAAAATCGGCGATTCGCTTTTATCACACAACGCACTCGAACAGCACAAACTTCGCGCCGCCCGCAAAAATGATTTGTGGACGCAGGTAAAAGCGAAAACGAGCAGGATTTTATTTCGCGCGGACAAAGACAATACGAGCCAAGAAAAACTCAATTACCCGGCTCTACACAAAGCGGTTGACGACGCGCTTGAAAACTTAGGGAACACGCGCCGCGATGAAATCGCCAAGCAAAAAGAGTTCAATCAAACTCTCGATACAATTTTCGACGCAGAAACGAATCCGAACAAATCAAGGCTTGCGCCGGCTTTTTCAGCATTTGAACTTGCCGAAGTCGAAGACCTTTCCCACGATGCCGGACGCGAGAACTTTTACGAAAATTCGCTTCCGCTTCAAGAAAACTGGCTGCGCGAAAAATTAGCCGAAAAAATCGAGAACGAATCGCCCGCGACGAGCAGCAATAAAACTCAGAATCTTCCTTCGGCGGCGGAGAAAAACACGGCGCAATTCCATTCCGAATCGCAGGAGCAGTCCGACGCAGAAAGAATCATCGGCAGTTACGTTTTAGCCAGAGCCGAAGCGCGAACTCTTCTCGCTCAAATAAAAGTTAATCAAGCGGCAGAGAATTTAGCTCGAAACGAGCGCGATAAGCCATTCGTCAAGCACCGGATTGTAGATCATAAAACCGGCGCGGAACGCGAGCTATCTTTACGCGATGTCGAGCCGCGAAAACATTATTATCTGCTCGATTCGATTCTTGAAAAATCTTTAGAAACTAGAGAACAAAAACTTTTGCGAAATGCGGTGCAGCGCGCCGCGCAAAATAAAGAAAATGAATTGGAACAGAATTTGAAATCGGCGCAAAACTTCGCATCGCGCCTTGAAAATCAAAAAGCGGCGATGCTGGAAAAGTTTTCCGCCGCCAAAGAAATCCAGCCGATTTTCACGCCGAAAGAAATCGCCGCGCTCGACGCGAGAGCCGACCGCACGACCGACAAATCGGAAGCCGTTCGGCTCGAAAAACTTGTCAGCGAAGCGGAGAAAAACGGGCGCGTCGAAAGACTTCAGCATTTTCTTGACGGGACGGCAAAAGAACTGGAAGTTCTAACTCCCGCTTTATCGAAAAAACAAGACCCGATAATTTCTCGGCAAAATGATTCGACCGACGAACGCCGGGCAGTCGGTCAAAGTCAGGAAATTTCAAATCAAATCGCCGGTTCGGAAACGAGCGTTCGCACGCGGGATGAAAGCGCGAAAACCGCAGCGATAATCAATGACAAAACAGCGGTCAAAGAAAAGGGTCGAATCAGGTAAAACGCAGTTATGGTTTTCAGCCAAAACCGTAAATTCGCAAGGCACGCCGGTTGCTCTTGAAGGGTTAGAACTTCCAAAAGATTCGCTGATTCAATAAATCCGAAGTTCCCTTTCCGTGAAACTTAAAATGAGCGAGCAACCATCAATTTCCGAAAAAGTTGAAGTAAATCCGCGCACGGCGCGCGCCGTCGCCGCGATTCTGAGCCAGACGCGGACGGACGAAATGCTGCGCGGGCTTAATCGGTCGGACGGGCGCAACCAATCAGAGCAGTCTTCGTTTTTAGCTGCCGAGTCCTCGTTTCTAAGAGAAATCTACGAGCGCGGCGGCACGGTCGTGGACGGTGTTTTGACCGTGCCGCGCGAAAACTTGAGCGCGCCGCCGGAAATTGAAATCGCCACACAGCACGCGGCAGTTGAAAGGCTAACCGTAATTACCAATGACGCCGCCAAAGCGAAAGAACTTGCACCGAAGCTCGTCGAAATGGGCGAACGCATTGCCGGAAGCAACGCCGACGGCGAAACGCGCCTGAAGATTTTCGGCTGGCTTTATCGCACGCTCGAAGACAAACAGGAATTACTCCAGCCGGAATCGGCGGAGAAAAACGCGGCAAATCTTCCAGTCCATTCCGAAACCGAGTTCTCTGAAAAGTGGCGGCAAATCGTCGAACTATCCGAAGCACTTGCCGAGCTTGAGCCGAAAGACCGTCTGCCCGAAAATTCGCTCGAAGAGGCGGACGAAAACCCGCTAGAAACGAGCGGGGCGATTGAACCGGACGAAAATCTGACGGCGGAAATTTACGAACAAGCTGTCGAAGCCGAAAGCGCGGAACGCGAACAGGAGTTTATATCGGGCGGCAGTCTTATCGCATTCGAGCGAATCGAGGTCGGCACAAACTTGCCGCAAATTCCCGAAAATCTTTCGCGCGCGGATTTTGAAAAACTGCTCGAAAAGACCGGCGCGATTGATTCGCAACTCGAACGAGGCACGCCCGTCCGCGAAGTTCTCGCGCCGTTCAAGCAGTATGTCGAAATCACGCGGCTCGACAACGAGCTGCGGCTCGTCGAAGAAGAATATTCAAAAGGTCAGGCGAAAACTATCAGTGCCGAAACGGGAGCGTCGCTTGATTACCGTTTCGTCTTCAAGCGCGAAGAAGTGCGCGAACTCGCCGAAGACCGGCGGACGCTTGACTTTCTCAGAAAGGAAAAAACTAAGCTGAACGAGATTGTTCAAACCGATTTCGGCGGATCGGTTGACCGGGCGAAAGTCGAGCGTTCAATAAGCAATCAAAACGATGGCGCAAAATTCTTTAAAATCGAATTAACAGAAGATGAAGCAGAATTGCGGCGCGCGCTCGTCAAAGAAAAAAGTGTTGAGCGAGAAATTAACGCGCTTTCCGAATCTATCAGCGAACGGGATATAGGTTTTCGACTGTTTATCGAACTTTCCCAAGAAGAAATATCGGACGAAAGAAAGCATCAGTTGCTCGAAAAAGTCGCATCTTTGAAACTTCCGCTTCCCGCCGTTCTCAAAGAAAAATACCCCGAATCAACCGTTCAAGAAAGAACTGAAAAATTGTCGAACGCCAACACATTTGAAATTCGCAATCCTGCGGAATATTTGTTTCTGAGGGACGCGGCGAACAAACAGTTTCAGGTTTTGCGGGCGCGCGAAATCACAAACGAGTATCGGAAATTTGAAAGTGCGAAAACGGTTGAAAAGGCAAACGCTGATTCAGTGCGACGTGCCGAGGACGCGCATCGTGAAAAAATCCAGGCTCTCAAAACGGTTGAGCCGGTTTTCGCTTACAAAATCGAAGGCAGCAACAGGATTATAAAAGCCGAGCCTTCGGAAAGAGCCGTCGCCGGTTACAAATTTGCCGCCGAGTATGTTCGTTATCAATTAAAGCAGCCGGAGATGCGTGCGCGATTTGAGTCGGCAATTTATCGTGAATACGTCGCGCGGCTCGAAGCGGCAAAAACCGCGTCTGATGTCGTGCGCGAATCTTATAAAATCAGGCAGGAAAATCATCGCGCCGTCGGCGTCTGGAAAAATGCGAATCCAGCCGAACAGCGAAAACTCGCGCGCCCGCTCTCAAAAAACGAGATGACGCTGCTTTTTCTCGAACAGCCGCCGAAAAATTACACGGCGGAAATGTCGGTTCTGAAATACAACTTCGCGCATTATTCTCAAGCAAAAGAAAAAATGACCGTCGCGCTCGAAGCCGGAACTTTAGAGCCGAGCCGTGAAGCGCTGCAACTCGCCCGAAGTTTGGAAGGAAGGTTGAACCGTCGCGACTTGGAAACCAAACGCAAAGCGACAAGACATTTTTTTGAAAGCCTGAAAACGGAAAACGAAAAACTACACCTTAAAAACGAGTTCGACCACCGAGAGATTTATCAAAATTTGCCGCCGCACGAAAAAGATTGGATTTACCGGCGCGCCACTACGCAACGTGAAAATCTCGAATACAAAATTGCCTACGAGCAGGATAGAAACTCCGATGTTGCCGTTCAGCCGCAAAATGCAGCCGTCAAGACGAGCGAAGCCGCCGCGAGTCTGCGACAGGAATTTGCCGCCGGAACGCTCTGGCATCAAGCCGCAATTTTAGGCAATCAGAAGGAAACGAAAAGTTCGATTTCGACTGCGAATCTCGACGCAAAAACTTTGCAAGCGGTCGGTTTTTTGATTCACAACCAGAGCGAGACGAATAATCTGCGCGTCGGCGACTGGCTTGCAAAACAAAAGTCTGAAGAACTGAAAACGGCGGGTGAAATCTTAAGAACCTTCGCCAGCACGACGCGCGAAATTGAAAACAATCGTTTGACGGTTACGGTTAAAATCGCGGAGACGAACCGCGTTTCCGCCGCCGACTACCAGAATTTGTTCGAGCGATACTTCCCCGCCGACTATGAAAAGTTAAAAGAATTTCGCGCTGACAAAGGAGAAAAATTCAAGCTCGAACAAAGCCGCCGCGACGGACAGACGGCGCTGCTCGACGCTTGGAAGCACGACGCTCAGACGGCGATTTACAAAGAACACGCGCCCGTCGCAGTTTTTGAAACCGAGCGGCGCCAGCTTCAAGAGATTGACGGAATCAAAGCGGCACAAATCGAATGCCGGCGCGCCGTAGAAATCAAAGCCGCGATTGTGGCGAAATACGAAGAACAATTAAAAGGAGAATTTGCAAAAACCAATCCAACGATTTCAGACGGCGATTTGCGAACGGCAGTTGAACGAGCCTTCACGCCGGAAAAATCTGTAACGCTTTCAAGTGAACAAAAAGCGATTTTTGAACGAGCGCAGGATAAAATTCTGTCATCGGATTTCCAGCGATTTTCGACAAGCGCAAAGCGTCTTGAAAAAGGAATCGCCGATATAAACTCAAGTTTTGAAACGATTGCCGAGATTAGGCTGGAAAACGAGCAATACAAACTCGCACCCAAAAAGGAGGAAAAAATTGAATCACTTCAAAGTCAATACGATGCGACGCGGCATCAAGCGGAAGTCAAACAGATTACCGCCGTCGCGCGTGAGAAGTTCAATGCGGCAACCATTGACGACCGCGGTAAAGCATCGGCGACGGTTGTTGATTATGTTCCGAGCGAAGAGCGAGAAAAAGCTCGAATTGAGTCTCACAGACAGGCGCGAATCGCTTTAGAACCCGCCGAATTGAACGAGCCTGACCAAAACCCGAAAATCCAAGCCAAAGCCTTAGAGTTCGCCAACGCGCTCGAAACGGCGCATCAAGCGAGCTTGCATAAAAAATCTGAATCCGAAATTGCGAAGGCTTTCGCCGACGCCGAAACGAAACGCGACCAATTCGACGAATTTTTGAAAGTCGAAAAGGAATCGCATCTTTCAATCGAAAACAAACCCGTTACGCTCTCGATTTATGAGCGAGAACTGGCGCGAAACGAACGGGCAGTAGCACAGGCAAAAATCGCTCAGATGGTCGAAACCGGAAAACTGTCGCTCTCCGACCTTGAAACTAAAAAAGCCGGTGAAATTTTTTCGGCGAAGAAACGTGACGAAATCCGACTCGAAGCGGGCGAGCGGACGCGCGAAAATCTTGAACCTAAAGAACTCTGGGCGCGGCACGGCGACGTTTCCGAAAAATTGCAGCAAGCGGCACTCGGCGCGAGCGACGCGCTCGAACGAGCGCACGAAATTTACCACGAAACGGGCGTTGACGGACGCGAAATCGTGCGGGCGTTTTCCGCGCTCGATGCCGGAATCGCCCAGCTTAAAAACGAACGCCGAACTACGCGAGCAGCCGCCAAATTTATTAATTTCAAAACCGACTTCAAGCGCGATTTAGCCCAGATGTTCGAGCGCGGTCAGCCGAGCGAAAATCCGCAACTGCTGGCGGCGATGACCAAAGGCTTGCTTATCAATTCGTTGGAAAAACAAAACGTGCCGCCTGAGAAAATCGGCGTAAGTTCTGAAAAACTGAGTGAAATCAGCCGGACAATCACGTTGGCGGTGCTTGATGATAGAAGGCGCGAGAAAACGATAGCCGTTAATAATCAGTCCGCTCCCGCGTTGTCCGTTCAAGACAGCCGCGCCGCGCAAGTGAAAACCAGCGCGGAAAAATCGCCCGCTCCGGTTAAAACTAGACAGTTTGAACATACCAGGTAATGAGTGTTTCGGAGAGATTCGGGAATTGGGTTGGATCAGGTGTAAATGGCGGACTTTATCGTTTCCGTCTCCAAATTCTGCTGAATGCTCCAGCGGCTCAATCTTTTGCCGGTTTTCGGCAGTTCCGTATCCAGCACGACGTATGACGCGGTTTTAATTTTTTGCAGATCGTCAACGATTTTCTCCCCGATGAAGAGCGTTTCCAAGAGAAATCCCAATCGTTTGACGACCGCCTGAGAATCAAACTTTACCGCGTAATCGAGCAATTTACCGAATTTGATCTTGTCTCTCGAAGCATAAATCGCCCGCGCAATTTCAACTATTCCGCCCGCATATTCCGGCTTGAACAGGCAATCAATAAAAGTTTTTTCCAAATCGGAACAAGATACTCGATTGAAGCTGTCTATCCAGATTTTCTTCGCGCCGAAAAAATGTTTTTCGTTGTGATAGACGAACTGAAAAAGCACGTTTTTAATTTTTATTTCCGACGGGCGAACTTGCTTAGCGACGACAATCTGCTCTTTCAGGGAAGGCTGCGTAATTAAGTTGTGGATTTGCAGAGCTGAGTAATAGCCGACGTAATGCCCGGTCCCGGAAACAAGGCATTCGGCGACCAAGTGCCAATCCGGGACGAACGATTCGGCATCTTGCTCGTAAGGAATAATGTAAAAAAGACCGTCTTTTAGTCTCATCAAAAGCCCGCGCCTGGTCATATCGCTGAGCAGCTCCCGAACCGCGCCTTCTTTTGAATGAGGCAACGCCTTTAAAGCCTTCGCGTAACCGAAACAAGACTCGTTTCGCTCGTTGAAATAAGCAAGTAATTCACCGGATTGAATTGAGATGAATTTTGGTTTCATAGTCAAAATTCCAGAACGAAGCTGATATTTATGATACAAAACATAAATCTTTTTTGTATAGAGCGGAAAATGCCGAAAACTTCGAGCCAATGGAGATTTTTAATTCATCATTCTCAGGTATGAAATACTGGCTTACGGACTTGTTAAGTTAGATTGGAAAATTCGCTGCGATTGGTTATTACCCGTCTTGGAAGATTTCCGCAAATCTGAAGCGAGCTGTTCGGTCAGACCGAGCAGCGCCAAAGATTGCACCGAAGGTTGCGGAATCAGTTTATCAACTTGGTTGTCGGCAATCGCCGGACCTTTCCAACGCCGAATGCGGTCGGGCGAAGCCGCGATATACCAAGAAACGCCTTGCTCGCGCCGCGCGCCGCTCGGCACTGCCCAGAGCGAAAATAAATGCGGGTTTTGCCTGCCGTAAAGATAAAAAACATTATTGTGCCGGAAGACTTTGCCCGATTGGTCGAAGTCGCGCTGTTTTTTAGCGTCCCAAACTTTGCCTACAAGCAGGCGCAATTCTTCAGGAAAAGCCCCGGTCTGCTCGTGATACTTCAGCAAATCACGGGTCAGCGCCGCCGCACCGTCCTGCGGCATCTCGTCGCGGCGTTTTACTTCCGCAGCCCAGAGCGAGTAAAAATACGAGCCGAGAACCAGCACGACCATCAGCGGCGTGATGATGAAGGTCAATTTCATTGAACTGTTTTTCATACGTCAAAAACTTCAGAGAACGCGCTGGACGAGCGCGGTATAAAACTCGTTTTCCGGTTCAAAAATTTTGTCGGTGACGTTTCGCTCGCGTGCAGCTTCATCGTCGGTCAACTCGAAACTCGCGGATAATGTTATTTTTTGATTGATTTCAACGCCGCTGTCGGAAGTTGGAGACGATGTCGCTTGCAAAACCACGCCTGAATCGAAGCGGTCGGTAACTTGCTCGCCGTCCGAATGATTTTCATTTGGAGCGGACGTTTCGGAGTTGTCGTCAAGGAGAAATGTTTTTAATTTCTGCTGCATAAAATCTTCCGCTGGTTTGTCGTAACGCTCGCCGTCGGCTAAAGCTAAATGGCTGCCGTTGGCGCTCATACTGTTTGTTTCATAATCCGCAATATGCTCGCCGATTTCGTCGAGAGCGGTGTCGGCAATTTCCGAAAGGTCGGCGTCTAATTTTGTTTCAGATGGCGAGAGCGTGTGCGAATCGTTTTGAAAAGCGATAACGCCTTCAGCAGAATTCGTTGCCGTTTGATTTTTTGTCCTTTTCCCTTTCGACGCCTTCTTCGGCTTTGCCCCAATGTCAGCCGAGCCGTTTGCGCTGGCAGCCGGCGCGAAATTTCCCGCGAAAGTTTTCGCGGCGGAAAATCGCAAGACTTCCGGTTTGCGATAAACGACCGGCTTTTGAATATCCTTACGCAGATAAACAGGCGGAAAAGCGGCTTTAACGGGCGGCGCGGTGTCGGTAACGACGAGCAGTTGCCGGAATTTCGGCATCTGGCGAATTTCGTCCGGCAGCATTAGAGCGCGTCCGGCTTCGGAATAGCGCGTGTTGTCTTTGTCGGTTCCCTTGTAATCAACCGAAGTTTCGGTGTGAATCGTCGTTTTGCCTAAAAGGTCGGAAGCGTATGTCGCCGTCTCGCCGTTCACGCCGGGCAAGAAGATTTTGGTCATCATCGTTTCCAAAATCGCTTTCGCTCCCTTATCGCCGTATTGGTCGAGAACCTGCGGATAATCCTGATAACTCAAAGCCATTCCGATTCCGCGTCCGCGACCGATGCCGGCGATGCGGCGCACTTCCGACACGTCCAGCTCGCGGGCTTCGTCAATCAAAACCAGGCAAGGATGCTCAGGTTCGCGCGTGTTGTCGAGCCGCAATTCAAATATCGCCTGTCCGAAAAACGTCGCCAGAAATTCTTTATAAACTTCGGTCGCGCCTTCCGGCACGACGATAAAAACGGCTGTTCCCGGCTCTCTTAACTTTGCGAAGTCAATCAGCTTGACGCCTTCCTGCAAGTCCTCGTGCGTCGGGAGCGCGGTGATTTGTCTGGCTTCATCCAAAGTGAACGGGCGCAATTTGTTTCCCAATCCTAAAAGAACCGAACCCAGAGTGTTTTCCGGCGCGCTGTTCGTAACAACCTGCATCGCTTGGCGGGCAAGCGGACTGGGCGAATCTTTGAGTTCATTGATGCGTTCGCTTTCTTTGAGCGAATCAAACTCGGCGACAAAATCGTAGGCGAAAGCCGGAGTCGCATTCGGGTAACATTCAGCGAGATGCAGCAAAACAGCAGTCAATAAAACTTGTTCGGCGTTGCCCCAGAACGGGTCTTGATTGGTTTTCGCCCGCGCTTCTAAGGAAAGCATCATTCCCGCCAAAGAATTGGCGACGAATGCGTTGCCGCGACAGAGCGGCATAAAATTCCAGCGGTCGGACTGCGCGGGATTTATCAAATCGAGGCGGTAAAACGTTCGATAATCCATCGCCGTCTGCTCGTAAAGCTCGCCTTTCGGGTCGAACGCGATGGTCGAGCCGTGCCGCGCCAAATAGCGGAGCATACTCATAAAAAACGTCTTGGTTTTGCCCGCGCCGGTCGGTCCGAAAAAGACCATATGCAACAGCCATAATTCTTTCGGCAGAATCAAATCGTAATCCGAGAAAACGCGCCCGATTCTCAAAGCTCCGTTCGGCACAGGCTCGCCAATTTTCCGCAGCAAATTATGCAAGCGTAAATCTTCAAGATTCGCCCAACGCGCCGAGCCGTGCGTAGTTCGCGTCCAAAGCTGGTAATAAGGAAAAACGAGCGAGTAAGCATCAAACAAAGACGCGGCGACGGCGAGCGCGGCGAACGCTAAAGCCGCCAGCCACAATAAACCTGAAATCGCCAAAAAATACCCTGCGAGCAAAACCAGCACGGCGTTCACGCAGCCGAAAACGAACAGCAAAACCCCGGTGCTGACATCGCGCGTCAGCAGCCAGAACGCCTGATAAGCGGGCAAATACTGCTCGTTGGCTTTGCGGTAAATGCGCCCGCTCGCGTCGAGTTCTTCGATCCATTTGCGGCTCAACATAAAATCCCAAGTCTTCAATCGGCTACATCAGCGAAACGATTTTTTTTAACGCGACTCCGAGCCGGGCGCGTTACTTTTCAAACTTTCCTGTTCTTCGGCGAGCATCCGAGCGAAGTCTTGATTGCCGCCGCCAATCTCCATTCCGCGCCAGGATTCCAAAGTCCAGCCGCCGCGAATTACTTCGTGCGCCGGAGCGAACGGCGCGGGCAGATTGACGTTTTCTACTTTTGCCGATTGAAAATAAGCGATGTTTTTTCCGTCCGCGCTCGTCAAGGGAAAGCGCATCATCAACGCCGGTCCGAAACGCGCTTCGGTCGGCACGGAAACGAACTCAAGCTGCATCGGCTCTGGCTGATAACGAATGTAAATCACGCTCGAAGCGGAGCGAATCTCGCCGTTTTCGACCGCCAATCCCGGCGGCATCAAATCGCGCGAAACGACCGCGTTTATTAAACTGTTTATCGAACCCGGAATTTGTCGCCGCGTCCGAGCCTCGTCCAAAATGCTCAAGCTGACAGCAAAGCCGAGCGCACCGGTTTCACGAAGCCGGCGGCTCGTGTCCACGACTTCGCCGCCGAATATGTTCGACGAATGCGCGACTGATTTGTTTTTCGATTTTTCTTCGTTCGGCGGATTGTCCGACTCGTTAAATTGAATTTGCGTCTGCGCGTTCATTCTGCGCCACTCTAAAAACCGGAAAAACGCGGAAACCGAAAGCATCAGGGTCAGCATCAGCAAAACATTAAAAAGCGGCGAGCCGACAAACCTTGATTTTTCGCCGCCGCCTTTTCGCGCTTCGGTTGAACGCTTTATAAATGGTCTTGAAAGAAAAGATAAAACAGAAGACATCTTGAATTGTTCCGTAATTAAAACTTAAAATTATCGCTCGCGCCTACATCGTCGCCGGACTCAAAGAAAAATCGTTTTGAAAAATATTTTGTGATTCTTCAAACAATGACGAATCGGCGGCGGGCGCGTCGAAAAGTTTTTCACTCAGAAAAAAATCAACTAAACCGCGCTGCCTCGACCAATGCTTTGCCCATTCCGTATCGCGCTCCGCCAACAGACCGTCAATCTCCGCGTGAAACGTGCCGACGCACGAAAGCAGGTAAGGCAACTGCTTTTTCAGATATTCCGCGTCGCGCCGATTTTTGGCGAAGTAGGTGAAATAAGCCGAAACATTGCGCTCGGTGAGTTCGACGACTTTATCACGCTCAAACGCGCGGGCGAGTTGAATGGCGGTTCGCACCGACGGGTAATGCGAAAGTCCGGCGACTGAGCGAATCGCGTCGAGCAATTTCAAGGCTTGCGATAAATTCGCCGCTTGAATTTCGGGACACCGCGCCAGCAAAATCTCAAGCTCCTTCGCCAAAGACGGCGTGGCGAAATATGTGTGCAGATGGCGGTCTCGAAACGGCAAAGAAAGCTCGTGTCTGGAGTCGTTCGATGTCGAAATGACAATCGGCAAAAACTCCGCTTCCGTGCATCCGACGAAGCCTTCGGCGAGCCGTTCGACGTAAATAACGCCGGCGGCAAGCGGCGAGAGCAGCGCGTCTTCGATTGCCGCGCCGAACTTATCAACTTCGTCGAGCCGGAGCAGCGTCGGAAAACGGTTCTCGCCCGCGCGTTGGTAAGCGGCGGCGACTTCGCCCAGAATTAAAAACTCGCGCGTCCAGCGTTGCTCGCGGCACATCGAAAGAGTTTGAAGGCGTTCATTTTCGGGACGCGCCGCAATCAGCGGGCGGGCTTGCTGCATAAAAAATTCCTGCTCCGCCGTGTCCCAGGAGCAAAGCAATTCTTCCTGCCGCAGCTCGTCGCGTCCCGTTACCGTGTAGTAGTCGAGATTGCAAGCCTCAAAGAGCGCATCGGAAAAAACGGTTTTGCCCGAACCCGGATTTCCCGTCGCAAGCAAGGCAAAGCCCGACAGCAGGGATTGACAAAAATCGCTGAAATTTCCTTCGTCCGGGATGTAGCCGGTAGCGCAAATCATCTCGTAAAGTTCTCGCTCGCGTCCGTCTTTGACCATCTGGCGCGGATTGATTTTCGGTTTATGGAAATTGCTCGGCATCATAAATTATTTCCCGTCCTCAATCGCTTTAATCGCCAGAGCGCGAAACTGCGGCGACATTTTCAAAAGCGCGGCGCGGATTTTGTCCGGGTTGTCGGTCGAAAGAATTTCCGCCATCTCCGACTCGCTCAAATTTACTCCGGGCAATTTGCCGTCGCCGGCAAGTTTTTCGCTTTCATTTGCATCATCGCTTCTCTGCTCGCTCGGTAAATCAGTTATCAAAACGTAGGCTTCCGTTCCCGCTTTAACGACGACGAAACTATTTTCCTGAGAATCTCCGCGAACGATTGACGACATTTCGCCGCCCAGACCGCCCGTGCCGCGCAGCGTGTAAATCGCGCCCAGAAGACGCACCGGAAG
>CAXTMQ010000026.1:0-27830 GCA_964245305.1 uncultured Pyrinomonadaceae bacterium | reverse complement strand
ATCAGCCTTCAGCTGCAATTTCTTGCGCGGGCTATCGTCGAGTTCCTCGGTGAAAAACCAATGTGTGCAGCGCATATCGCAAACGCTCGTGACTAAAATATTCAAAAACACGGGCGAAATCGGCTTGCCGACCAGAATGCTCGCGTAACGCTTAAAAATTTCCTTCGTGGTAAAATCCATAAAAATAACTCCAAAAAATATAAACCGGCGTTTAGATGCGAAAACAATTTTCCACGTTTAACTTTATCTTACAAGCCCAGTTCCGGGCAAGATGGTTGCTTTCGGTTTGTTGGAATGGTTTACATCAAACAGAAATCTTACGACGTATCTGACATCACAAATGACGTAAAAAATTTTCTTGCCACAAGAATAATTTCTCAAGTATTATTCATTCGTTTTCATATTTCAGTCTCTTTTTGGAAAGAATTTCACGGTTTCCAATTTTCTATTCAGCTTTTTCTGCAAACTTAATCCGTGAAGCGCAATTTTATTACCTTTTACTGAGGAGAATACCTGATGTTAACTTTGCGTTCGATAATTTTCACTTTTACATTACTAATTATTTTTTACATCAACGGCGCAAGCAATGTTCAAGCGCAGGCAATGAGATTAACCAGTTCTTCCGAGATCGGTAACCTTAACGGTGAAACGATATACAGCATAGCTACTTATCAGACTTATCTTGTTGCTGTTCCCGCTTCTAATAACCAAGGCGGCACTTGGGCTTGGACGATAAGCGGCAATTACACGCTTACGGAAGGAACTCTTAACAGCCGCACCATTCGAGTTAAATGGGCGACGGCGGGAAACAATTCCGTCTCCGTAACTTACACCGGTCCTCAAGGAACTACTACCGCTTCATTGCTCTCTGTCGTTAGAACTTTTGAACAGGGAATTGATCTGTCGTCTTTGGATTGTAGTCTGGAAGGAACGGTAAGCTCGGTCGGCGGCACATATCCATCTCAGATTTTATTCGCAAATACAACAAATAAAACCGTAAAACTATTCCGGCTCAATTCCAACGGACAGCGGGAAGCATCCTCAGTTTTGAATGCGGCGCAAGGGGTAGTCGCATACACATGGCAGGATCACGCATGGATGGTTACTGATGAAAACGATAACTGCTTGGGGATTTACAAATCACTAAGAGATACCGGGCGGGTCAAAATCGTTAACGTCAAAAAAATCGAATTCGAGATAATTCCGACGGACAGCGAGCTGCTCAGTCTTAATCCGAATACCGGCGGCGGGCGCAGGTTTTATCCAGACAAAATAAATCCGGGCGAAGCGGCGATTCGCAATCAAATTCGCGTTAAAGCCACGCTTTCCGAATATCTGCAAAATCAAAAGATTTACTTTCGCAGTTTTGACGTAGATGATCCGTCGGCTGATACCGCGCCGATTGACGACGATTCGGGTGCGAATGCCAATGCCGAAGATAATAATGGAACGGTCAACGGCTCTAGAGCCGGACAACTTGATTCGCCCGCTTCGCCCGTTTGCACAAAGGACACGGCGACCAATCTTTGGGGCTGTCCGGTTGACTCCAGCGGCGTAGCGATTATCAATTTCACAACTACGATGAATCCGGGCGACAATTTTGCCGTTGTTGCCGGCACTAATCCGAATTATTTAGCCGGAATTACAAGGAGCGGAACTGATTTAAAAGATTCGACTATGGCAACGCTTCCCGTTCCTCCTGACTCGAATCCGACGATGCCGTATGCTCTACTGCGCGGAGCGCGTTCGGAAATGCTGACCGTTTGGCGCAAACTTCACATCGAAGTTGATTCAATGGGAAATGTCGGAACTGTAAATAACGTAATGGGAAAAATTTCTGCGACAACGCTAATTCCAAATCCAGACTGTAATCCGCCCACACCGCCTAATCCTGCGCCTTCTCCACCGTGTAATCCGAATTATACTAGATTAGATTTAACAAAAAATGATGGTAGTGCCTTGAATTTGGATAATGGTAGATTTGAGAAGGGCAAAATTATAATCGGTAACAGAAAGTTTACTGTATTGGCTAATGACGGAACTTCCGTTATTTTAGGGGATTCCTCGCTATCGCGTAAGACGAAGGATAAATCATTTATTCTATACGATGATGATGATTATAATGCCGATGACGGTGGTAACCTTGACGGAGATAAGAGCGAGCCTATTGTTGAACTTCCTGAAAGCCTTAAATATTTATCTGCCGAAGATGGAAATTATGCTGATGGAAAGCCCAAAAATATATATGCAGTTGCCTATATCACGCCAGATTATAATTGGTCACAAAATATAACACACTATAATCAAACAAATTTACCTTTTTTTCTAAATGTCCCTAGCAGTGATGTGTCAGCAAAACTAAATGAGAACCGAAATTCTTTATCCGATGAAAGAGATGATTTTTGGATTGCTTATTTATTAATAGCTTACCAAGGCGATACAACTGCAGACGGGGATGGCGAAGGTTTTGTTCTAGGACAAGGACCGCTAACGAATGCTATCAATCTTTGCGACTGCTACCAGAATTCGACTTGTATAGGAACGTCTTGTTCAATTTTTCCGAAAGGTGTTTCGGGAAGTTTGATTTATCAAGAAGTTATGCAAGATACGGAGAGAACAGCATTAAGAGATTTAAATATGACGATTATGAGTAAAGGAACTACTGCTCCGCACGAGATTGGACATCAGTTTGGTCTAAAAGGGGATAACAAAGATTCTATGACTAATATGCCAACCAGAACTGTAGCAACATATAAACTAATGGATTATCCGCATTACTTTGCTGAAACCGATAGTTACGAACTTCATCCTGAACATATAAACATTCTGCGGCGTAGAATAAAAAGTCCGGGCGAATAAACACAGGAGACAAAGATGAAAAAAGAAATAAGATCGTTTTTATTAATAATGCTTTGGATAATTAGTTTAGCAGGGTTATCTAATGCTCAGAGTGAAAATAAAGATAATGTCGGAAGAGTTTTAGAGGTTCAATTTAACAAAAAAACTTATGTTTTGAATGAACCCATATTTGCGGAGTTCAAAGTTAAATTGCTAACGAGCGACGATAAACCTATATTTCAGAACGATACTTTAGTCAAAATAAAATTTAGGGATGAAATTAAACAATTTGGCGGATTGACTGCGAATACCGGAACGCCTATAAGGTTTCCGAAGACTGATAAAGGATATGAAAATGTTTTTCCTTCGGACGGGACGCTTCAACCTCTTTCTGAATCAAGTAACGGCGGCAGACTCGTTTTATATGATAAAGAAGTAGCTATTGAAAGAGTCGAAGAATTTTTCCCGGAATCAGGGAATTATGAAATTCGATTCTTTTTAAGCGGAATATCTAAAGAGTTAGCCTCAAACTCAATCAATTTGACCATAGAAGAACCGACCGGAATTAATAAAGATGCTTTTGATTTTCTGAATAAACACAAAGACGGATTTTCCTTTAATTGGGTTTATGAAGAAAAAGATGGAATTAATGCGTTGAAGACTTTTGTTGAAAGATTTAGTCAAAGCGTCTATGGGGAAACCGCTATCAGACGACTTGGACTTTATTATTTTAATCGTGATGAACAGGATAAAGCTCAGGCGGAATTTGAAAAACTCAAATCAAGTAAAAATAAAACGATTGTTGAAAACGCAGAAAAATCTTTGATAGATGTTGCCAATAGAAAAATTTATTTGGAAAGAATGAAACAATCACCGCAAGATTAATTTCAGAAAAATTAAAAGGAGAAAATCACTATGAATGAAAACCGAATCTCAATTGAAATCTCGGAGGCGGACGCGGCGGCGATTAACGGGGCGATTGCGACTTTGGCGGAGAAACTTCAGCCGATTTTGATCGCGCTCGATGCCGAAGATAAAAGGAATATGGCGAAGCTCGGCGAGAAAAGCGTCGCGTTCGTCGAAAAAACAATGCAGTATGCCGAGTCGAACAAAGAATTTTTGCCGCCGTTTATTGATGTCGGCGAAATGAAGAAAGGCTACGCGGCGTTCAAAATGCTGAACGGCTTTTTGCGACCGTTACAGCAAATCACGAAGAATCTCGACGACACGGCGACTTTTTGCGGCAGCGACACGATTACATCGTCGCTTGCCTTTTACAATTCGGTCAAACAAGCCGCCAAAATGAGCGTTCCGAATTCTTCGACGATCTATGATGATTTGAGCCAACGCTTCGAGCCTCAAAAAGCAAGGCGCGGCAAGCCCGAAGCAAACAAATAAACGACTCCGACTGTGAAAATTAATTCCGCGGAACGTAAAAAGCGTGAAAGAATACCGATTGCGGCTGTCTTTCACGCTTTTTATATTCAACAGCGGCGAATTTATATATCAAAGCATCAAAATTCAATGCTTTAATATACTCGAAAGCAGGTTTAATACCGTCAAAGAGTAGTTTAATATGTCGAAAGAGTGTCGAGAGACAAGAAAAATATGAATCAGACGTTTCGCAGAGTTTATTTGGATAATTCGGCAACTACGCCGATTGACGCGGAAGTTGTCGCGGCGATGCTGCCGTTTTTGACCGAAAAATTCGGCAACGCTTCGAGCATCCATTTTTTCGGTCAGGAAGCAAGAGCGGCAATTGATAAATCGCGGCATCAAGTCGCCGAAACGATCAATGCTCGTCCGAACGAAATCGTTTTCACGAGCGGCGGCACGGAAGCGAATAACTTAGCGATTCGCGGACTCGTCGAAGCAAACGAGAAATACGGCAAACATATCATTACCTCGCAAATCGAACATTCGGCGGTCAGGGAGGTTTGCGCGGATTTGGAGAAGCGCGGTTATGCGATTACGTATCTGCCGGTTTACGAAGACGGCATCGTTAGAATCGAAGACGTTGAAAACGCCGTCCGCGAAGATACGATTTTAATTTCCGTGATGACCGCGAACAACGAAATCGGGACGATTCAGCCAATCGTCGAAATCGGCAGATTAATTAAAAACTTGCGCGAGACGGGAAGAAAAATCTGGTTTCATACCGACGCGGTGCAGGCAATCGGAAGAATTTCTGTCAATGTCGAGGAAACCAATTGTGATTTGCTTTCCGTTTCGGCGCATAAAATTTACGCGCCGAAAGGCGTTGGCGCGTTGTATGTCCGGCGCGGCGTTCGCCTGCATTCGCAAAATATCGGCGGACATCAGGAACGCGAACGGCGCGGCGGAACGGAATCCGTTCCGCTGATCGTCGCTTTCGGCAAGGCTTGTGAATCGGCGAATGAAAATCTGTCGAAAACGGCGGAGTTTTTAAGAGACCTGCGCGACGATTTCGAGCGGCGCGTCGGCGAATCTATTACGGATTTTGAATTTAACGGCAATCGTGAAAATCGTCTGCCGCATATCTCGAATTTATCGTTTCGTTTTATCGAAGGCGAAGGTCTTTTAATCAATCTCGATTTACAGGGCGTAGCAATTTCGACCGGCTCGGCGTGTTCTTCCGGCTTGCTCGAACCTTCGCCGGTCATTCACGCACTCGGCAAAACCGACGAGCTCGCTCGCGGCGCGATTCGCTTCAGCTTTGGAAAAGACAACACGAAAGAAGATGTCGAATATGTCTTGAATGTTCTGCCGAAAGCGATTGAAAATCTGCGGCGTTTGTCGCCCGTTTATTCAAAACAAGCCGCCAAATAAAAAACAGCCTCGATAATCGCTTATCGAAACTGCTTTCCTTGTTAGACTTTGATCGTCCAACCAGGGTGTGGACAAATTTTTGATTTTACAGCCGCTCGTTTATTATTACACCTTTCATTTTCATATCCGCCTATTCTGAAAAATAAAGTTCTTAAAATTTTATTGATAAATTTTCGCTTTCGATTAGTCGCTCATAAACAAACCTTTGTGGCAATCGCTCATCATTAATCCTTTCATTTTTTTCTCCTCCAAGATTTCAATTTGATTTTATAAATTTATTGTCCTTCAATTTTTGATTCGGTTGATTAGTCGCTCAGGAGCAAGCCTTTGACACAGTCGCTCATAAACAAACCTTTGTGGCAATCGCTCATCATTAAACCTTTCACACAGTCGCTCATAAACAAACCTTTTACACAATCACTCATCATTAATCCTTTCATTTTTTTCTCCTCAAGTTTTTTATTTTTATTTTTCAGAAGTTTTTTGCTTCTCTTGCCCTTTATTATTACAACCGATGTGCCAAAACGAATTGCCGCTTTGCGCGGCTTGTTAAGTCTCAGAAAATACATAGTTTACGAAGGCGCAAGAAGGCTTTTAGATGGAAAAAGAGAATTTCGGGAGCAGTGCATACTTAATTTCCAATTTTACTAGAAAAAAACGATAAAGTCAGTTTTCTTAGTAGTTTAAAAAATGGCTCTTAAGTATACACAAGTGGATTGGTTATCTGGTATACGTCGAATTTAGGCGAAGCAGTCGCGCGGTTGATTTATTTTACTGAAAATTATTCGGGGAGAGCTGAAAAGACGCTCCTGTTTGAGAACTTTTATATTCTTACAGAGCGATTTTAGGATTTAAGATAATAAAACAAACGAGATTATTTAGAATGCTAATTTGATCGAATTCATTCCGCGCAGAATAACGCGCTGGCGGCGGGCGACGCGCTTCGGGTTTTTCTTCGGGTTGAAAACATTGAGCGGACTCGGAATCATCGCCGAAAGATAGGCGGCTTCCTGCGGCGTAAGACTCGAAGCGGATTTTTTGAAATAATAGCGCGAAGCGGCTTCCGCGCCGTAGATGCCGTCGCCCCATTCGATGATGTTCAAATAAAGTTCGAGAATGCGTTTTTTGTTCAAATCTTTTTCGAGAAAATATGTAATGACGGCTTCGCGTCCTTTTCGCAGGAAATTACGGTCTTCGGACAGATATAAATTTTTGGCGAGCTGTTGCGAGATGGTTGACGCGCCGCGTTTGAACGAAGGCATCGGCGGAATCCAATCGTTTTCGTCAAAATCTCCTTCGGCTTTCGCTTCTTTTTCGCCTTCGCGCTGGGCTTCTTCCCAGGCGTTGTTGATCGCTTCCCAATCGAAACCGTGATGCTGGAAAAATCGCGCGTCTTCGCCTGCGAGAACGGCTTTTTGCAGATTCGGCGAGATTTGTTCAATCGGCATCCAAATCATATATTTCTGCGGTTGTTTGCCGTCGGCTTGCGCTTCGGATAGGCGATATTCGATCATCGAACTCGTCGTCGGATTTTCCGTTTGAAGTTTGGAAACATTCGGAAAAGTGATGACTTCATAAGCCAGCCAAACGACGACCGCGCCGACTAAAATTAAAAATAAAACTTTTGTCCAATACCACATAATTTAATTTCGGATTTTAGATTTTGGATTTTGGATTGCCGGTAGATTTACGCGAACATTGATTTTTATGTTCCAAATTCTGAAAAGATTATGTTCTAAACTTAGTAAATAATCCAAAATCTAAAATCCAAAATCGGAAATCATTTTCGCCACAATTTTCCCGGAACTGATTACGCCCGGAAGTCCCGCGCCGGGATGCGTTCCCGCGCCGACGAAATAAAGATTTGCAACATCTTCGCTCTGGTTGTGCGGTCGCAGATAAGCCGATTGCAAAAGCGTCGGCTCGACCGAAAACGCGCTGCCGAGATAGCTGTTCAAAACATCTTGAAAATGAAGAGGGTCAATCGAATGTTCGGAAACGATGTGTTTTCGCAAATCGGGCAGATAATTATCTTCCAAAAATTTATAAATCGTCTGTTTGTAAGGCTCGGCTTTTTTTGTCCAATCAATGTCCGCGCCGAGATGCGGAACGGGTGAGAGAACATACCAGGAATCACAACCGTCGGGCGCGAGACTCGGGTCGGTCGCCGTCGGGCGATGCAGATAAAGCGAAAAATCTTCGGCGAGAATTTTTTTGTCGAAAATATCTTCGAGCAGTTCTTGATAGCGTTTGCCCATAATTATTTCGTGATGGGCGATGTTTTCATAGCGGCGGTTCGTGCCGAAATAGGCGACGAACAAAGACATCGAAAAATTCATTCGCTTGATTTTCGCGTCCGTGTATTTGCGTCGAAATCGTTGCGGAATCAAATTCAAATATGTAAAAGCAACGTCGGCGTTCGAGACAATCGCGTCGGCTTTGAGCGTTTCGCCGGATTTCAATCTCACGCCGACGGCGCGTTTGTTTTCGATTAAAATCTCCGCGACTTCTTCATCGAGACGAATTTCGCCGCCGAGGTCTTCAAAGTAATCGCCGATTCCGCGTACGAGCGCGCCCGTTCCGCCCATCGCAAACCACACGCCGAATTTTTGTTCAAGTTGGTGAATCATCGCGTAGATCGAAGTCGCCGTGAACGGATTGCCGCCGATTAAAAGCGGATGAAAGCTGAACGCCTGCTGCAAGCGTTCGTCTTTGAAATATTGCTTTGCGAACTTAACGACGCTTCGATCCGAACGCAGTTTGATCATTTCGGGAACGACCTTCGCCATATCCCAAACGCTCGTAAAGGGTTTATCAATCAACTCGAAGCCGACGCGGTAAATCTCGCCTAAATCTTTTGAGAATCGTTTGTAGCCTTCGACATCAGCCGGATTAAATTTGCGGATTTCGTTGAGCAAAACTTCTTTGTCGTCGTTGTAATGAAAAACGCTGCCGTCGGGAAAACGGATGTTGTAGAACGGATCAATTTTGACGAGCTTGACGTAATCTTCCGTCTTTTTTCCGCCGAGCGCGAAGATTTCGTCAATCAGCCAGGGCGCGGTAATAATCGTCGGACCGCCGTCGAACGTAAAACCGTCTTGTTCATAAACATAAGCGCGTCCGCCGAGCCGGTCGCGCTTTTCGATAATCGTCGTTTCGTGTCCCGCCGATTGCAGGCGACACGCCGCCGAAAGTCCGCCGAAACCGCTGCCGATAACAATTATTTTCATCTGAATTCAGCTTAGAAAGTTCAGCCGCATTGTGCAAATCATTCGCGGCGGGTTCGCCGTTTTTCGCCCGGAACTGTTTTCTCTAAAAATACGTTAGCTGTATTACGCCGTTCAATATCGCTGCAACCTTGATTGACGACTCTAATACAATTAAGATAAAAAAACGGTAAATTTGTCTGCCAACGGCGAATAATTTGTTATCCGGCTTTCAGTTTTAATCTGCAAACGATTTCAAACTTAGCGTTCTAAAATCTACGAAATGAAAGAGTGCCAGCTTTGTAAAAATTGCTTTACCGATGAAATTACAACCTGTCCGAACGACGGAATGCCGACGTATCACACGATCAGCGGCGAGCCGGTTCTCGAAGGAAAATATCATCTCGAATGCCGTCTCGGGCAAGGTGGAATGGGCGTGGTTTACAAAGCCCGCCACGCTTACCTGAAAACCGCGCACGCCATTAAAGTCATTCTGCCGGATTTGGTCGGCAACGACCCGCAGCTCGTCACGCGCTTTCGGCAGGAAGCGTTGGCAGCGGCGGCGATTCGGCATCAGAACGTCGTCGGCGTGTCCGATTACGGCGTGGCGCAAGGTACGATGCCGTTTCTCGTGATGGAATTTGTCGAGGGCGAATCGCTTCACGATTTGCTTGAACGCGAAAAGAAACTCGCGCCCGAAAAGGCTCTCGAATTAATGTCGGCGATTGCCGCCGGAGTCGGCGCGGCGCATCATCAGGGCATCGTTCACCGCGATTTAAAGCCGCTCAACATTATGATTTGCAAAGACAAATCGAATGTCGCCGAAGGAGTCAAAATTCTCGATTTCGGTCTGGCGAAAATCAAATCGGGCGAGCTTCTGGGTTCGTTTATTCAAGCGCAAACGACCGGCTTGATGGGTTCGCCCTATTATATGGCTCCCGAACAATGGGCGGACGAAGACCCGGACGCGCGGGCGGATATTTATTCGCTCGGCGTAATGCTTTTTCAGATGATCGCGGGCGACGTGCCGTTCAAAGGCTCTTCGATTCCGGCGATTATGAAAAAACATCTGTCCGATGCTGTTCCGCCGCTCAGCAATTACGGCGTGTCGGTCGAGCCGCAGGTCGAACTCGCCGTGCGCCACACGCTCGAAAAAGAACCGGCGAAACGCACCGCGACGGTCGAAAATTTAATCGAAGAACTGCGGACGGCAATCGGCACTACATCGCAGAATTTCAGAAATACCGGCTCAATAACAAATCGCTCGCTGCCCGTTTCAACTTTGAGTATTTTGACTAATCCGCCGCAATCGAAAGTTTTTATAGATAACGTCGCCGTCGGTCAAAGCCGCGCCGACGGCTGGCTCGAACTCGAAGGGTTGCAGAGCGGAAATCATCATATCCGCGTCAGCCGCGAAGGTTTCAGAGATTGGGAAAACAGCGTAAATTTCGAGGGCAAGCCGAAACAAATCGTCGCCGATTTGAACGCCGCTTACGTCCAAAACACGGGCGCGATTCCGAAGCCGGATATGCAGACTGCTTCGACGCTTCTCCAGCCGGTTGTCAATTCCGAACCGCAAAAACTCGTCGAGACGCACGGCGCGCGGACGGCGAATCATTCGACCGCCCAGCAAACATGGCATCCGTCTGCCGAATCGTCCGTCGCGCCGCCAATCGCAACAATCGCGCCGGAACAGAAAAAATCGAAGTTTTTCTCGCCGATGATGCTCGGAATTATTGGAATCGGCGCGTTATTGCTACTAGCTATAGTTGGAATCGGCGCGGCGGCGATGCTCGGAGTTTTCAGAAAAGCGGATGTTATTGATAACACGAACAAAAACATTATCGTTATACCGAATAACACGAACAATCAGAACGTCGAAACGCTGCCTTTGAAAAACGAAATGGTGAAGATTCCCGGCGGCAAATTCCGTATGGGACGTAACGACGGCGACAAAACCGAACAGCCGGAACACGAAATGGAAGTCAAAGACTTCTGGATGGACAAAACCGAAGTGACCAACGGCGAATACGAAGATTTCATCAAAAGTTCGGGTTATATGTCCACGCCGAGCAATTGGGAAAGCGGCAAACCGCTCGCCCGCGATTTGAAATTGCCGGTCAGATTCGTCAATGTCGAAGATGCCAATGCGTTCGCCGAATGGCGTTCGTCGCGCGATAAAGTCAAATATCGCCTGCCGACCGAAGAAGAATGGGAATATGCCGCCCGCAACGGAAGTGCGAATAATCTTTATCCGTGGGGAGACAGTTTTAAGGAAGGCTGTGCGGTGGTTGACCGCGCCGACACTTCACCCGAACCGGTCGGTTCAAAGCCGTGCGGAGCGGACAAATGGGGCGTTTTGGATTTAATCGGCAATGTTTACGAATGGACGAGTTCCGATGCCGCGCTTTATCCGGGCAACGACGGCGACGTGAAATCGCAGTTTAAGGGCAAAGTCAATGTCTTTCGCGGCGGCGGCGCGTTGAATAAATCAACCGGCAACAAAGCGATTACTTCGACGTTTCGCGGTTTTGTTGACGCGAGCAAAAGAGATCAGGCGTTAGGTTTTCGCCTCGTGCGCTCCGAATGAGTTTCGATTTTGACCGAAAATAAAAAGAGCGGTTCGAGCAGGTTTTTATGCTTAGAGATTTAAGATTCGACAAATTGATTTTTCCGCTCATCGCGCTGTTTTTTCTGTCGGCGATTAATTTCGCGCAGGATTTGGGAAGCAGTAATAATCTGTTCGGCAATCCGAAATCGTCGCCGAAAAAAGTCGCGTCGAAACCGAAAGCCGCGCCGGTCAAAAAAGCCGCGCCGCCTAAACTTGCCCGTCGCGTGAAGAAAGCCGCGCCGCCGAAAGTTAAAACAAACCAATCGCAAACTATCGAAATCGCGGACAAGAACACTCAAAAAACGCCGCCTGAAAACAATATCGTCATCACGGTCGGCGATAAAACGAGCGGCGATTTCGACGAATTGTTTGAAAAAGCGATTGACGAAGGCAACAACGCCCGCGATTCGCGCGATTACACGACCGCCGAAGCCGCGTATCTGCGGGCGCAGAGTTTGAAGGCGAAGGATTCACGGGCGATTCTCGGTTTGGGAAATCTCTACAGCGACCAGCAGCGTTGGGAAGAAGCCGAACGCGCCTATCGCTCGGCGATTGAACTCGACCCGACCAGCCCGCAGGCTCACGTCGCTCTGAGTTACGTTTTGATGCAGCCGATTATCGGCACGAACTTAGCCGCCCGATTTACCGAAGCCGAAAAACTCGCGCGTCGCGCCATCGAACTCGAACCGAACAGCGCGTTTGCCTACGACCAACTCGGCGTAACGCTCGAACTCAGCGGAAAAGTCAGAAACGAAACCGAAAACGCTTATCGCCGCGCCATCGAACTCGATCCGAAATTCGCGCTCGCCTACGCTCACTTGGGCAGACTTCTGCGCCGTCTCGGTTCGGTTGACGAATCGAACGCCGCGTATCAATCCGCGATTGAAAACTCAATTGACGTTCCGACGCAAATTTTAGTCGCCGAAGTGATGCAGACCCAGCAGAAATACGCCGAATCGGAAAATCTTCTGCGCCGCGCTCTCGGCGAAGACGAAAAAAACCCGACCGCGCTCTATTTGCTCGGACGCGCTTTGACCGCGCAGAGCAAGTTTGACGAAGCCGAAAAAGTCTTGAAAAAATCGGCGGAAGTCAGCCCGCAGAGTTTCGTTTCCTACACGCTGCTCGGCTCTCTGTCGCTGCGCCGCAGTCGAATTGACGATGCGGAAAGATATTTGATGCAGGCAATCAAAGTCGTTTCTCTGAACGAAAAAAGACGGCTCGCGCAGGAATTTGAAGCTGTCGGCGATGCATATCTGAATATCGGAAAAAACGCCGATGCCGCTCGCATTTATCGCTACGCTGTCGCGCTCGATAAAGATAAAGCCGTCTTAAACAAAAAACTGGCGAAGGCGCAAGAAAAATAAAGTATAACCTTCGGTTTAAAAATAATGATAGTTGACTTTTTAATGGTGAGCAGATTTTGCTTGATCTTAATTACAGCCATCTGTATCCAATTTGCTTTATGTCAACAAATATCAGCTCAAAAAAATGCTTTACAAGATCAACTAAGTTTTTTCGGAAAATCATCTTCGACAAAAATTAATAAAGATGAAGACAAGGATATTGTTGCCATCAGACATTTGAATTTGATCGTAAATGATATTGATAATCAAGGATACTCAATCAAACGAAAGATACCTTATGTAGAAATAGAACTTTTTACAAAGGTTAGTCCGCCAACAACCAATTCAACACATCTCGTGCAGATTGGCGATCAGGAATTTTATCCTACAGGTAAAGGTTGCGGAGAAAAATACGGCTGTATAATGGTAGTAATTACTCCTGAACAGTTTAAGGATATAAAGGATAATGCTCTGGTAACTTATAGAATAGGAAGTCCGGGTAACGCTAAATTGCTGAAAGAGGTATACAAAAATGGAGAGCCTGCTCAAATTGGCGGGGCTAAATTCGGCAGAATAAAAAAGAGTATGATTGATAAATTTCCAACTGTGGAGCGAAATAATATCGAGCTGCAATAATACAAATTGCAGAAAATGGTTTATTGAAATTTATTTGCTATTAATTATATCTGCAATTAAGCGTTCGCTGATTCAAAACGCTTAAATTTTAGCGATAAAGATTTTCAAATTACGATTAATTCGATTGTTACAAACAAAGTGTTTTATTGTCCTGAATGTCAAAAGACTTACGAGGGCGCGTCTCAGCGTTTTTGTCTGAACGACGGCAGACGGCTCGTCCGCGCTTTGCCCGACGATGCATCTTCCGCGCAGACGAACGGCGTTTTCAAAAATATTCTCGACCGGAAAGTCGAAACGGAAATTGATAAATTCGTTGACGCGCCGCGCTTTTCGAGAGCGCGCATCCGACGCTTTGCCGATTCGGATTTTCTTCCGCCGTTTGAAGCCGAAATTTTTGAAGTCAATCCTTCGTCCGAACTGAAAACGGAATCAATCGAATCGGCTTTCGAGGCTGTTCCGCTGCCCGAATCAATCGTCGAATCTGATTTTGAAACAATCGCGGAAACCGAATTCGCGCCGGCAAACGACGCGGAAATTATTGAAACCCCGCCGGCAACTGAAATTGAAGCGCAATCAGAACCTGAAATCGAAATTCAGCCGGAAGCTGAAACCGAAATCGAAGTCGCGCCGGAAATTGAACCGCAAATCGAAACTGAAATCGAAGCCGCGCCGCCAATCGAAATTCAGTCCGAAGCGGAAACTAAATTTGAAGTTCAACCCGAAACGGAAATTGAAATTCAGCCGGAAATTGAAGCGGAAATCGAAATTCAAACCGAAATTGAAGAAAAAGAATCTTCAAACGAAGCCGCGCCGCATTTTATCGCGCCTCGGGAAATTCCGACCGGCGAAGCTCTGCTCGGCGACGGAATAACAAATCCGGCGGGCAGGCGGTCTCTGACCTGGAAAAATCCGTCCGCGCTCGTCGAACAGACGATTAAAGGACGATATTTGATCGTCGAGCAAACCGGCAAGGACGAAAACAGCATCGCTTATCTGGCGGAAGATAAAATCGTTCCGCATAAAAAGATCGTCGTCCGCGTTTTGATGAACGAAGACGCGAACGATTCGTTTGCCAGAAAAATTTACGCCGAAGAACGAGTTTCGCTTTCGCGCATCAATCATCCGAACATCGCCAACTTGATTGATTCGGGCGAACTGCCCGAAGGCAAGCCTTTCATCGTCAGCGAATTCGTCGAAGGAAAATCAGTCGAAGAACTTTTGCAGTCAAGCGAAAATTTCGATGTCGAGCGCGTCGCCCGCGTCGTGCGCCAAGCGTCTTGCGCTTTGAGCGAAGCGCATCAAAACGGAATTTTGCACCGCAATTTAAAGCCCGAAAACCTCGTTTTGACGATCAACGAAAAAGATTCGGAGCAAGTTAAATTAACCGGCTTCGGCGCGGCGAAGGAAAAATTAAACGAATCGAATCTGCCTTACAAATCGCCTGAACAGATCGAAGGAAAACTCGCCAATGTAACGAGCGACGAATACGCGCTGGCGATCATCGCGTATCGAATGCTTTCCGGCAAAATGCCGTTCAAACCGGCGCGCTCGATTGCAAAATCATTAAAAGCGCGGCGCGAAAACTTGAAAATCAAATTCGGCAAAACGCAGACCGATTTGCCTGCCGCGACGGAAAAGATTTTTGAACGAGCGTTGGCTTTTGAAGTCGCCGAACGCTATCCGAAAGCGCGTGATTTCGGCGAAGCGTTTTACGAAGCGGTTTTCGCCGACGCTAATTTGAAAACAAGAGAAACACGCGAAATTGAAACGATTGAAACGCCGCTTTCGGTATCGCTTTCCGATTCGGAATCGCAAAACGAATCCGCGCGGGAAGATGAAAATCACGCGGCGACGAAAACCGTCGAAGGAAAAGCCGCCGCGACAACGGCGGGCGAAACCAAATCCAATCGCGCTCTTTTTGCGGTTTTCGGCGCGGCGGTTTTGCTGCTCGGAATCTGGATTGTCTGGTCGCTTTTGCCGAATCGCGCAAACGAAAAACCAATCGTACAAAATCCGCCGACAAATGCGAATATCGTCAATCAAACGGCAACGAATGCTCCGCAAATTAACGCGAACAATTTGCCGGCAAACCAAACAGCCGAAACCGCGCCGCGCTCGATTGTTCAGCCGCCGAACACGAATTATTTTCGAAACGACAGGGAAAATCTTAAAGACGAAGCGTTAAAAAATTATCTCGGTTTTTCGCTTTATTATCCGAAAGATTGGAAGGTCAACCAGGCGAGCGGCGGTAGCGCGGACGCGCGCGGCACGTTTTTCGACATCTCGAAAAATGCGCCGAGCGGAACGCCGATTGAACAGTTTATCGTCAGCTATTACGACAGCAATGGAACTTTTCAAACCGACACCGAAAATTTCGCCAAGCAGGTGATTGAAACGAATCGAACTTTGAGCAAAATCATTCCGAATTATGTCGTGGTTTCCAAAGGCGAGAAAACGATCAACGACGGCAGGCAGGCTTACGAACTGAAATTCCAGGGAACGGGAATGACTCCGGCGGGCGAAAAACTCACGCTTTGGGGTAATCGTCTTTTCGTCCCGGCGGCGATCAGCGGCGTGAAAAACGGCTATATGATTACGATGCTCGCCACGTCTTTGTCCGAAGATGTCAAAAACGCCGCCGATGTCGGCGCAAAAGGCGATTTGCCGAAAATTTTATCCACCTTCGAGCCGAATCAAAATTTTTAATTTGATTTCGGCGGCAAATTGCAATCGAAAATCAGCTTTAAATTATTTGTCAAAAACGGCGCGCGAAAATTTTTCACGCGCTTTTTGTTTTCGCGCGATTAAGCTAAAATCATTCAAGATTTCGTCATAATTTTAAAATCAAATTCCATCCGATGAAAATTGTTTTAGCCGAAGAACGCGCGGGCTTGAGCCAGCCTTTTCCTGAAAAATCTTTTGAACAGGACACGATTCGCGTCGGGCGCGATGCGAACGACTGCCAGATTGTTTTCGTTCACGCGCAGTTTCCGATGGTTTCGCGCAAACACGCCGAACTTAAATTTTCCGGCGGGCAATGGCTGATTTTCGATTTGAATTCGAGCTACGGCACGTTTCTCGACGGGCAAAAAGTTTCCGCGCCGCTGGCGATTCAAATCGGCAGCCGACTCCAATTCGGCGCGAAAGGTCCGATTTTAAGAGTTCTGCGATTTGAAGAAACGCGCACCGCTCCGCCGCAAAATTCCGCCAATCCGTTTCAAGATCAATCGTCGAATCCATTTCAACAGCAATCGTCGAATCCTTTCCAACCACAATCTTCAAATCCGTTTCAAAATCCAACGCCAGCCGCGCCGGTTTCTTCTGATAATCACATTGCTTCTTCCGTCCCGTCGAATCAAAACGCGACCGCGCAGCTCGAATTCATTGATTTAAATCAAAACGCGCCGTTCAGAATAATTAAAGACATTATTTGGCTCGGGCGCGACCCGAACGGCGACATCGTTTTTGAGGCGAACGCCGTAATGGTTTCGCGCAAACACGCCGAAATTCGCCGTGCGAATAATGATTTTATAATTTATGACAACGGAAGTTTTAACGGAACGCTCGTTAACGACCAGCGAATTTCCACGCCGACACCGCTGTATCACGACGACCGTATCGAACTCGGTCTGGGCGGTCCGGTTTTGCGATTTAACGCTCCGTCGCGGGTTGCTCCGAAAGGCGCAAGTCTCGCCGCGCAGCGTTCGATTGCCATCGGACAACTCGCCAATTTGAATTTGTCGCCCGCCGAAACCGGCTCGAAAACGATGGCTGTCAATCTCGGCAATATGTCGCAGCAGATGTCGAAGAATCAAACGAACGCGCAGCCGCAGCTTTTGATGTCTTTGACGTTCGGCGGCAAAAACGAGCTTTTGATCGGACGCGCCGACACGAGCGATATTAAAATTGACGGTTTGCAAATCTCCAACCGGCACGCGCGGCTCGCGCGGACAAACGGCGGCATCGTCATCGAAGATTTAAATTCGACAAACGGCATTTACGTCAACGGCAAACAAACTTCCAAAGCGACGCTTACGCCGAACGATTCGGTGCAAATCGGTTCGTTTTTGATTCGCATTGACGGCGCGGGCAATATCGGCGTTTTCGACACGCGCTCGAAAACCAGAATTGATTCGGTCAACATCACCAAAGAAGTAAAAAATCGCGCGGGCGGCGGCAGGATTCGCCTGCTCGACAATGTTTCTTTATCAATTCAGCCGAACGAATTCGTCGGACTGCTCGGACCTTCGGGCGCGGGCAAATCTACGTTTATGGACGCGCTTAACGGAATGCGACCGGCAAGCGGCGGCAGCGTTCTTATCAATAATTTAGACCTTTATCAGCATCTTGATTCGCTCAAACAGTCAATCGGCTACGTTCCGCAAGACGACATCATTCACCGTGAATTAACCGTTTATCGAACGCTTTACTACGTGGCGAAACTTAGATTGTCGAGCGACGTTTCGCGCTCGGAAATCAATCAAATTATTGAGGAAGTTTTGGACGTAACAGGTTTGACCGAACGCCGCAATGTGCCGATCAATCAATTGTCCGGCGGACAGCGCAAAAGGGTTTCCATCGCCGTCGAATTAATTACGAAACCGTCAGTGATTTTCTTGGACGAACCGACATCGGGACTCGATCCGGCGACCGAAGAGAAAATTATGAAGCTGTTCCGGCAAATCGCCGAGTCGGGCAGAACCGTGATTTTGACCACTCACGCGATGGAAAACGTCAAACTTTTTGACAAGATCGTCGTGCTGATTCGCGGCAAACTTGCTTTCTACGGTAAACCCGAAGAAGCGTTGGCGCACCTCGGCGCGAGCGGTTTCAAGGATTTATACGACAAGCTCGAAGAACCGATTGAACAGCGCGTTCGTCAGCACGGCGACGGCAATCGCCAGCAAATCACCGAACAAGTCGCCGAAGAATGGAAACAAAAATTTACAAACACGCCGCAATTTAGAAAAAACGTCTACGAACCGCTCAAGGAACTCGGCAAAGTTCAATCGTCGGGCGTTCAGCAAAAACGGCGGCTCGGCGTTTTCGGCGCGATTCGCCAGTTTTTTACGCTTTCGCGCCGCTATTGGGAAGTTCTTTTCCGCGACAAACTAACTCTTTTTATTTTGTTCGCGCAAGCTCCGATTATTGCCGTGCTAATTTATTTCGTGATGGGCAAAAATCAGCCGCGCGATTTCGCGTATTTCGTTTTATCTTTAGTCGCCGTCTGGTTCGGAACTTCGATTTCAGCGCGTGAAATCATCCGCGAACGCGCCGTTTACAACCGCGAACGAATGGTTAATCTCGGTCTTCTGCCGTATCTTTTCTCGAAACTTTTCGTGTTGGGAATAATTGTCGGCGTTCAATGTTTAATGCTTTTCGTGCCGCTCAAATTTCTCGATCTAGTCGGCTTGATGCCGATGCCGGGCGAGCTTTTGGGCATTCCGCAATTTTGGGTGATGCTTTTGACCGCCGGTGTCGGCATCGCGCTCGGTCTTTTAATTTCCGCCTTGGTAAGAACTTCGGAAATGGCGACGAGTCTCGTGCCTTTGATTTTGATTCCGCAGATTTTATTTTCGGGCTTGGTCGGCGTTCCGACGGGAATGAACAAAGTCGCCGGTTTGCTGATGCCGGCAACGTGGTCGTTCGACACGATGAAAAGATTTTCCGGTCTCGACACGCTCGAAGAAGAAGGCGCAGAGCCGACGGATTCGACCGGCGGCGAAGGATTATACAAATCAATCGAATCGAAAAACGATCAAATCATCTCGGACGCGAAACGCGATTTGAACAATTACAAAAGAGAATCGGAAACCAAATTGAACGATTTTGAATCTGACTTAAAGATGGGAAAAAATGTTTCCGCGCCGAAACTCGACGATCCGCCGAAAATCCGCGACGCGGTAAAGATTCCCGAAGATTTAAGCGGCTACGTCAACTTTCTTCATCCGTGGATGAACGAAATTTTAAATCAGATGGTTTTAATGCTAATGTTTTTTATGCTCGTGCTGGCAACCTTGATTGTCTTGCGCCTGCAGGACATCGGCTGACAATTTTTTTGAGGTTTAATGAAAAATTTATTTAAATATATTCTCGGCTTTGCGTTTCTGAGCGTTGCGTTTTCCAATTTTTCGGGCTGCACAAATACCGCCAGCACACAGAAAGGACCCGAACTCGACAATACTTCGACGAGCTCTAACGCGGTAACTAATGCGACTGCAGTTGACGCGAAAAATTCCGACTATCCGCCCGCGCCCAGCGGAATTTTGCAAACTGAAATCAAAGATTTGGACGGCAATTCGTTCAAAGTCGAAGACAAAAAAGGCAAAGTCGTTCTGCTGAATCTCTGGGCGACGTGGTGCGGTCCGTGCCGCCAGGAAATGCCCGAACTCATGGATATGCAGAACAAATACCGCGACCAGGGTTTTGAAATTTACGGCTTGAATGTTGACGAAGAAAGCGTCGAAGACATCAAAACTTTCTCCGACGAAATGAAACTCAATTATCAACTCGCCTACGCCAACACGAAAATAATGAGCGAATTTATCAAAATCACGCGCCTTTCGGGAATTCCGCAAACGATCTTGATAAACCGCGACGGCAGAATGACTTACGCCGTCGGCGGCGGCGGCAACCGCGTTTTGAGAGATATGCGCGCGGCGGTCGAGAAAACCGTCAACCAATAATTTCAAGTTACGTTTCACGCTAACCAAAAAACAAAAAAGCAGGTTCTAAAAGCCTGCCTTTTTTGTTTGTTGAAAAATGAATCGAAATCGGAAAATTATCTGTTTTTGATTAGAGCAAAATTAATTTAGTGAACTTTTTGCTTCCGGTTTTTGCTTTTTTGTTGTTTCGAGTTTCGACTTTAGGCGGCTTTTGCGCCCGTGAAGCGCGACGAGAAGCTGCCTTTAGGCGGAACTCAGAATGATTGAAAGGCTAAAAACTATTTTTGGACAGCTTCTATCCGAAAGTTCTGGAAATGCCTCTGCCGAGCAAGCGATTGTATTCATTATTGACTACCGCGTAGCACTCGCAGACGACTTCCTCCAATCCTTGCCGGTCAATGACCATAATAGTGCCGCGCATATTTTTAATCAATTTTCTTTTGGCAAGTTTTTGAGCCGCCAGCGTTACACCTTCGCGCCGTACGCCGAGCATATTGGAGATAAGATCGTGCGTCATTACCAGCTTATCCGAATCGAGGCGGTCGTGGCTGAGCAACAGCCAGCGACAAAGCTGCTGTTCGACCGGATGCAGGCGATTGCAGACGGCGGTCTGAGAAATCTGCGTCATCAATGCCTGCGTAAAACGCAGCAGCAAATTTTGAAATGCGCCGCCCCGCGCGAATTCTTCTTTTAAGTCTTTTGCCTTCATTCTGACCGCCTCGCCCGCGCTCTGTATTATCGCGCGGCTCGTGGTCGTATCGCCGCCCATAAACAGCGATACTCCGATTATTCCGTCGTTGCCGACAACACCTATCTCGGCGGTCGCGCCATTTTCCATCACATAAAGCATCGAGACGATTGCCGTCGTCGGAAAGTATACGTAATCCATTTTATCGCCGGATTCGTAGAGAACGTCGCCGAGCTTTAAGAAAATTGATTGAAGTTTCGATTCGATCCGGGAAAGCTCATCTGTCGGCAGGGCAGCGAGCAAATAGTTTCTCAGCGCATTGTTTGAAGCAGCGTTCGCAGACATCACTTTATTATTTGGTTTTTAGAAAAAAAGACGATTAACGAGATAAATATGCAAATAGATTATAACAAAAAATAAATCAGTTATGTGCGGCATAGCACACAAATATTAATATTCCAAACAGCAACTCGGAATAGAGATTTGAACTGTTTCCTCTCAAGTTCCGGTTATATAAACACTAAAACATTGAACATATATCACTTTTTACAATATCTTGCAAATTTCATAACGCCTTCCTACCTGATCGAAACCGAAACAAAATTAAAAAAACGAAGGTGTTTGAGCGCACCGACAGTACTATTCAAAACCGGTAAATTAAATGTATAGCTGATCTCTGAAGAAAAATCGCGGGTTCTCCTGAACTTTACTTCTGGAAGCTGCCTCGCATATTTATTTTGCCGTTGGTAAAGGCATATTTGATGCCGGCTGTGTCTTATATTGGCAGTCGCAATGTTTATGACAGCGAAAGTTGTGTTGAAGAACGGCTTTATCTTATAAAGACCGTTCTTCGTTTTTTACAAGGGTTAGTCGTTAGGATTTTAGGTTTATGAGTAAAAAGGCGATCAAGATTATCAAACGAAGTATAAAAGGCGAGGCGTGGAAGCCTCAACTCGTCGGCGAAGTTCCGAAAGCCGAAAATAACGACCGGCTCAAGATGGATAAAACGGTTAATAATTGGATTTTAGAGCGGCGCGAAAAGAGCCGCGCGGAGAAAATTTTTTCGGACGGAAAAATCCTGGCGTGGAAAATGATTCCCTGAAATGAAGAGACATTTTTTGATTGAAACACGGAATGATGGGTGATCAAATATCTCGGTTGAGCCGAATAAAATTTATGACAAGTATGAATGCCGGTAGTTTAAGAAATACGAAGGCTGAAGCAATACAAAATACGGTTGTGACGGCAATTACGAATTACTCGTTAAATAAAAGAACGGATAATCGAGTAACCGAAAATGTCGCCGAAAAATTTATCGAGGCTTTGACGGAACTCGAATCTGCTCGTGATGTCGAACAAATCGTTTCGCTTTTTGCCGACGATTGCGAAGTCGGCAATATCGTCATCTCGAAAAAGTTTCGCGGCACTGAAGGAGCGCAACTGTTTTGGACATATTACCGCGCCGCCTTCAGAGACGTATGTTCAATCTTCCAAAATGAACTTTATTCCGGCAATCAAGCCAAGTGGAATAGACAACCGAAGGCAAAATTAAAAACGGACGAAAGATAAAATACGAAGGCGTGAGCATCTTGGAAACGAAAGACGGAAAATCACGCACTTTGACTTTCCGGTAAAGATAAGACAGCCATCGCGGATTGTATTGACTCTTACGGAAATTTCATCCGGGCGTTGGCAGTAAAATTTACCGCTTCAACGCAACAAGCGGAAACGGTGACGCAGGAAATCTTTATTGATATTTGGCGATACTCGAAGCGGATTCGGGCGAATCCGACTGACGAGAAGATTTTAGTATCGGCGATTACTTACTTATCTTCAATAGCCAAACAAGAATCTATGGTGAGAGAACATAGATATAACGAGCAAGGGCAGGGCGGCTGCATCCATTTTGGGTGCAGCCTTCATATCAACGAACCGGAAAAGTCATCTTATGGAAATAATTTCATTTTTACGCAGTTATTATCATTTACTGCTTCGCGTTTCGCTCGGCACACGCGAGACCGCATATCCGCTAGGCTTGCGATGGGGTTGGCGGCATAAGAATTATCGAGACTTATGAAATTTGGTTTGATTCGTCAAACGATGTCGAATGGCGGAGCGATCAATGAACAAAATTGTCGCGCCGGAAACCAAAGCCGTTGACGAATCCGGGAAAGCGATGCCTCTCGAAAGCCTGTTGACGGCGAGGCAGCGCGCGGAGATTGTCCGGTAAAGATTACAATGCGAAGAAGCTCGTTTTCGTTCCTGTTTGGTTTGTACTTAAATCAAACACAAATCTAGCGCGGAATCAGGGCGGATAAGTCGGGAAGATTCCCCAAACTTCATTTGAGTCTGGCTACTCCCCAGTCTTTTCCCGCTCCGATTCCGTTTATCAGCGTGAGGGGTCAAAGATTCTCTGTCTGTCTGCTGAATTACACATCTTCGGATTCGGCTGATTTTAGAGCATTTTCTATAATCCGATTGATGACGCTCGCCTCATCCTCGTCGTTATTCTTCCAATCCTGTCCGCGCAACGCTTTGACAATATCGTTATACTGCTTTTTGGTAATTGGGCGCGGCGGCCGGTTGAAAATTTTGGCGATATACTTCAGAGATTCTTCATCTCTTTCAATACCGATATAAGCTAACTTTTTACTTTCGTCTGCCATATCCGATTTCTCTTCATTTTATTTAGCCGAAATTGTTTTGCCGTCTGAAGTTTTATCCGCGTCTATCACTTTCGGTTTTACTTCCTGCTTAATATCCTCCAAAAGTTTTTCGGCATCTTCGCCGGAAATAACTATCGTTCCGCCGCCGCGCAGAATGATAGTCATCGCCGGACGGCTCGACATTCCGCTTTCGTCAAACTGCAAACCGACAATTTCATCCTTATCGAATATCGCTGAAGAAGTTTGTATCCATTTCATAAAATTGTTTTCCGAATCGGATTCTTTAATTATCAATTATTAATCAAAGTCAGCATAAAATTTTTAGAAAAATAATTTCTTGATCGGCAATTATCCGATTTTGTTTTTAGATAAATATTTTGTATCAAATCCCGTCGAATTTGTGAAACGACGGCTTTATTGAATTATGTGAATCAAGACTAAATTCGTGTCGCCGGAGCGCGGAGGCGCGAGACAAATCATTGCCGTCAAGTCGCGTGTCGGCAATCGAACGACTTCGTTCTTGTTCTATCCGCGGACGAGTCTTCCTCGCTCCGCCAACAAAAATTTTAGTATTGATTTATGAGAATTGTGCCGGACGATGTAAGATGCCTGAAGATGTTTCTACCGTCTTGTCTTCACGGAAATCAAATTTGTTTTTCAGCGATTTTCGGTTCGACCAGAATTGTTTTGAAACTCGCTAAACTGACTAAACCGTGAGCCGCGCCTTTCGGTTTGTTGACGAATTTTTTCGGCGTGTAATGAACCGCGACTTTCGGCTGCTCTCTGGCGTGGCTGAAAAAAGCGGCGTATTGCGCGGCTTCGAGCAAAGTTTTCGGCGGAATCTCGCCGCGCGTCGGGTTTTTGACGATGACGTGCGAACCCGGATAATCGGCGGCGTGAAGCCATAAATCGCTCGCTTTGGCAATGCGAAACGTCAGATAATCATTATCTTTCGACGCTTTGCCGACTAAAATTTCAAAGCCTTCGGAAGAAAAATACTGCCGCGCGCCTTTAAATGTTTGCGACGTTTTTTCCTTTGATTTCGACGCTTTTATCTCGCCCTTTTCGCCTGAAAATTCCGTCAAATATGCTTCGTCTTTTTCTTCAACGGCTCGTTCGAGGCGTTCGTTTTGCGCGTTCAAAATTTCGATTTGCGAATTTATTTCAGCCAGGCGTTTTGAAACTTCCGTCTGCGCGTTGCGCGATTTTGTATAGCGTTTGAAAAATCGTTCGGCGGCTTCGGTCAGCGAATCGTTTTCGTCAATTTCTATTATTAATTCGGGAATATCTTCGTCGAAATAATCATTCACGACGACTGTTTTTTCGCTTCGTTTCGCCGTCGCTAAATTTGCCAGAAGCAAATCGCCGAAGCGTTTCCAGGTTTCGCCGCTTCCGTGCGTTCGCAAATCCTGTTCGAGATTTTTTATCAGCTTTTCGCGTTTTTGTCGTTCCTGTTTTAACTTATTTCGCGCGTTCGTTGCCAGCGTTTGAAATCTTTTTTCGACTGCTTGCGTTTGATAAAAATCGTCTAACGCTTCGGATAAATTTGCGAAATTCTCAGACGAAAAAACTTTATCATCAATTAATTTTCTTTCGCCTTCCGGTCGCGTCGGCGGCGCGTAGCGCGAAGCGATTTCCTGTCCGTCGCCGATATTTTCGCGGCAAGCGTCAAGGATAAAATCGTTTTTGTCGAGCAGAAAAATATTTGCCGAACGTCCGGTTAATTGAATTATGAAAAAATATTTTTCCGCCGCGCCGAGATCGTTCTGCGTTATTAGCGCGAATCGCAAAACGCGCTCGTTTTTTAATTTTTCAATCGAATCGAGCCGCGCGTTTGCCAGACGTTTTCGCAGAAACATCACGAACGCGGTTTGGTTTTTCGATGATTTTTCCAAGTCGCGCAAACGGCGTTTAATCAAATAAACGCGCGGCGCGGACGGTTCGAGGCTGATGAAAAGATACGCGCCGTCGGGCAGACGAAAATCAATCGCCAACTGAAGTCGCGCGAGCGTAAAAATTTTGCCGAACCGTTGTCCGGTCAAAACGGACGCGAGTTCGGCAGTTAATTTTTCTAAAGTTCTCTCGTTCACTTCTCTGAGTTCAAAGTTCAAGATTCAAAGTATTAAAACCGATCCGACTTTGAACTTTGAACTAACTTTCTTCTTCTTCGCGGACGACGACCGTGCCGGAAACGAGGTCGTGGACGGCGCGTTTTTCTTCGTTGAAAAGCACGGTTAAGAAACCGAGTCCGAAACACGCGAGCGACAAAAGATAAACCGACGAGTTGACGGCGGCTTGGTGAAACGTCGGGTAATTTTCGCCTTCGATGTCAATCAATTCGAGCGAGAAAAGACGCATTCCGAAAGTTCTGCCGTAAAGCCCGACGGTTGTCGTCAAATAAATAAACATTACGACCGCGCTGGTTGCGGCAAAGGCGAGAAGTCCCGTCCACGAAAGCCAGTTTCCGCCCGAAAGCATAAACGGCGCGAGAAGAACCGCGCTGACGAACGAGCCGATAATCAAATCGAAAAGTCCGGCGTTAAACCGCATCGCAAACGTCGCGTTTTCTTCGACTTCGACAACTTCGACGATTTCAACCGCTTCGACTGCCGCTGCGGTTTTAGTAATAATCTTTTCGGCTGGCGCGGTTTCCTCGATTTTGATTTCTTCGACAATTGTCGAAGCCGCGCGAAGAATCGTGTCGGGCGAATCTTGTATCACCTTCGGCAGCGGCGGCAGTTTATTCGTGTCTAATTTTTTTTGTTCGATGCGCTGCATCGCGGCGGCGGCGAGTTTCGGTTTGGAAAATTGCGTCGCTTGTTGCGGTTCAGGCGGTTTGATTTCCGCGTCGCTCGTTTTCGCCGCGATGTAAAACGGATAATTTTTCGCGGCTTTCGCGGGCGCGGGCAGAGGCGGCGCGGCTTGCGCCTGCGTTTCTATCTCTTCGGCGGCGAGAAATTTTTGCCGCGCTTCCTGTATGCGCTGCAACGCTCTGGCGACTTCGGGCTGTTTTCGCGCGACGGTTTGCGGCGCAATGTTTGTTTCCGCCTTCAAAGCATTTGCGCCGCTGGTCGCAAGTCTTGCTTGTCGCGACGGTTTGACGGGCGTTTCAACCGTTTCCTGTATTAAAAGCGTTTCGCCGCCTTGCCGCTGGCGAACGGCGTTTTGCAATTGCAAACGCCATTCGGGAAGCGTCGAATTTTTGTTGTGAAATTCGACGAGCGTCGGGCTGGTCGCTTTCGGATTAAGCGACGATGTATGCGTTTTCGGCGCGGCTTGCGGCTTTTCGGAAATGATATTTTCCAACGGCGACAACGATTCACTTGGCATCTTGGTTTTATTAACCTCGCGTTTGAAATTTTTGACGACGGAAATTTTCCCGGCTAATTCGATACGTTCCGAATCGTTTATCATCGTTCCGCAGGTCGGGCAAACGGATAAAGGAACGGCGTTTTTTCTATTGCAAACAGGACAGTTCATAATCTAAGAACGATTCTGAATCGGAAATATAATTTGCAGGAATTGTGATAAATCGAAATAACGAAACTCTGGCGATATTATCAGAATCTACTTTAAACCGTCAACAGTAAATTCAAGAAAAATAAAGGAATCGGCTTTAAGAGTTCGGAGTTCAAAGAGGTTTTCTGCCCGCGAATCCGGTTTCGATTTCGTGCCACCATTCGATTCGTTCCGGTTCGCCGAGCTGCCAGCAGAGCAAAACGGTTTGCCCTTCGCGCATCGAGGGAAAATCAATCAATCCGCGCGTGTAATCTTTCATCTGCACACCGAGTTCGTCAATTTCGTTGGTTAATCTGCCGACCTCAAAAAGCGATTTGAAATAAATCGTGCCGCCCGCCATTCCGCCGCCGCCCGTTTCACACGCCGCGTCTTTCGCCGCATCACGCAAAGCCGAAACTTTCGCGTAGTGAGATTTTATTTTTTCGAGCATCGGGCGAAGCGTCGGAAGCAAATCTTCGGCTTCTTCGACGGTAAAAAATCTCATCGTTCGTCTTTGACTCGCGCCATATCCGCGTAATCGTCCGCGTCTTCTTCCGTATAGCGCGAATCGAAAAAAGTTTTATTGGAATTCGCCGGAAAATTGCGGTGCGGTTGATTCGGCAGAATTTCCTGCGGCATTTCGTCGGGCGGAACGAACGAGGGAATATCGTATTGCCCGCTTTGCGAAACGTCTTTGCGGACGAGTTCGGCGATGTCGCCCAAATCTATAAAAAAATCCGCGACATCAATCAGGCGCGGCGCGGTGTTCGAGCGAAAACCGGCAACCTCGACACGGCAGCCTTTATAAGCAATCGCGTTCAAAGCGTAAACGAAATCTTCGTCGCCCGAAACAAGCACCGCCGTATCGTAA
>CAXTMQ010000025.1:0-27836 GCA_964245305.1 uncultured Pyrinomonadaceae bacterium | reverse complement strand
ACCGTCGCGGGAATCGAACTTCTAAAAAGCGGGAAAATCGGCACGGAGGGCTTGCCGCTTGCCGATCTGCCCGAAGACTTAACGAAAGATTTGGTCGAATACAAAAATCTCGTTTTCGGCGGTTGGGATTTAAACGGTGATAATTTAGCGACGGCGGCGACTGCTCATAATGTTCTGACCTTACAGCAATTTCAGGAAGTCGGCGAACAAATGCAGACCGCGAAACCGCTCGCCGCCGTCTGCAACAAAGAATTTTGCCGCAACATCGAAGGCAAAAATATTATCGTCGCCGACAATCATTTCGCTGCCGTCGAACGAGTGCGCGAGGACATTCGCCGGTTTAAAATCGAAAAAAACGTCGAGCGCGTCGTAATAATCAATCTGGCTTCGACGGAAAGTTTTGTTGATAAAAATTCGGAGACTTTTGCGACACCGGAAAATTTTGAAAAAGCTCTCGGCGAAAATTCAAAGGAAATTTCACCGGCGATGATTTACGCTTACGCCGCCGTCGGCGCTGGCGCGGCTTACGGAAATTTCACGCCGTCGGTCGCAGCGGATATTCCCGCGCTGGTCGAATACGCCGAAAAAACGGCTGTCCCAATCGCCGGCAAAGACGGCAAAACCGGGCAAACTTTTATTAAAACCGTTGTCGCGCCCGGATTAAAAACACGCGCGCTTCGCGTTGACGGCTGGTTTTCAACGAATATTTTAGGAAACCGTGACGGTTTGGCATTGTCGCATCCCGATTCTTTAAAATCGAAGGTAACGACGAAAGGCTCGGTGCTTGATGATATTCTCGGCTACGAGGTCGAAGATCACATCGTTGACATTCGCTATTATCGTCCGCGCGGCGACGACAAAGAGGCTTGGGATAACATTGATATTACAGGCTTTATGGGACAGCGAATGCAGTTGAAAATAAATTTTCTGTGTAAAGATTCGATTTTAGCCGCGCCGCTCGTCATCGAAATCGCGCGTCTTCTCGATTACGCGCAAAGATGCGGCGAAAAAGGCGTTCAAGAACAGCTTTCAATCTTTTTCAAACTTCCGCAAGTCGCCGATGAAATTAACGACAAACCCGAACACGCTCTTCACGTGCAGGAACAAATGCTTGTCGAATGGCTTTCTAAAAATGCTTGAAACGTAAAACAATTCGGAAAAAAATTAATGATTATTTCACGTTTCCGCTGTTTTGTTTTAGCGTGACGAGCGTGTTGATTTTATCAACTGAAAACTTTTCAGCCTGCCCGTTTGCCCAGATTACTTCCAAATTATCAATTTTCGTATTTTCGCCGAGTCCGATGTGAACGATTTGCGACGATTGCGAAGAATAACTCGCGCCGCTGATGACATCGAACCGCTGGCGCGTTTTTCCGGTCGTCGCGTAAACGACCGAACCGATTGCGTCGCTCGGCGTTTTCTTCGTCGTATCGCCGTCGAGTTTTAGTTCGAGCCAGTTGTTTTTTGTTTCGGCGACATTTCGCAGAAGCGTCGGCGCAGCATCAATGTTCGAGATAACCGCGTCGAGCTTTCCGTCGTTGTCAAAATCGGCGACGGCTAAACCGCGCGCGCAAATTGACTGCGCCAAACCGCTGTTCGGCGCGGCGGGAACGCGCTCGAAGCTGACTTTTTCGGTTTTCGGGTTTCTGATGTTTTTAAATAGAAGAATCTGCTGCATCCAGCTCGTTCCCCATTGAAAATTATCAACCACCGGATAAATGTGTCCGTTGGCGACGAAAATATCCTTCCAGCCGTCGTTGTCAAAATCCAGAAACGCCGTTCCCCAACCTAAAAACGGCACGGTCGGCTCGCCCAAACCGTTCGGATATGTTACGTCCGTAAAAGTCGCTTCGCCGTCGTTGCGGTAAAGCGTATTTGAATCGTCGGAAAAATTAGTGATGTGAAAATCAACGCGCCCGTCGTTGTCAAAATCGCCGACGGCTAAACCCATTCCGGCTTGCTCGCGCCCGTTTTCGCTCAAAGCGATGCCCGACGGATAACCGACTTCTTCAAATGTTCCGTCGCCTTTGTTCAGATAAAGCTGTTTCGGCGTGGAATCGTTGACCACGATCAAATCCAAATCCTTATCGTCGTCAACGTCAACGAAAACCGACGAAAAACCGTAATAATTGCCTTCATCACGAACGCCGGCTTTATCCGAAACGTCCTCAAAAGTTCCGTCCGTCTTTTGATGAAAAAGCGAATCCTTCGCGCCCTTCAAACCGCGCGGTCCGCACATCACGACTTCGCCGCGAAACTGGCAGAAATTTCGGGCGACGGTCGTTCCCTTGCCGACATCCGAAGGGCTTTGCGGCAGATTTTTCAAATCGAAATCAATATAAGCCGGAACGAATAAATCGAGCCGTCCGTCTTTGTCGTAATCACCGAACGTCGCGCCGGTGTGCCAACCTTTTATGTCGAGATTTACTTTCGGGGCAACATCTGTAAAAGTTCCGTCGCCGTTGTTTTTGTAAAGTCTCGAAACGCCGAAATTGGAGACGAACAAATCGGCGAAGCCGTCGTTGTTATAATCGCCGACCGCCACGCCCATTCCCCAACGCTCGTTCGCCACGCCCGCTTTGTCGGTTACATCTTCAAATTTCCAGTTGCCGAGATTGTGAAACAAAGCCGCTTTGCCGCCTTTTTCCTTGTTCGATTCTTTGGCGATGGTCGAGCCGTTGAGGAAAAAAATGTCCGGCTTGCCGTCGTTGTCGTAATCGAAAACGGCGACCGCGCAGCCGGTCGCTTCGGGAATATAGTTTTTCACTTTTTCGCCCGAAGAACATTGAAAATTATTCAATCCGCTCGATGCGGTTACGTCTTCGTAAATTTTCGGCGCGTTTTTGTCAACCATTCCGGTCGTTCGCCTTGTCGTGTAGGTTTTCGCTTCGCCGGTCGAAACGCCGCCGTCTTTGGGCGGTTCGGCATCTTGCGCGAAACTGTTTGCCAACAAATTAAAGATTACAAAACCCGTAAAAAATAACTTCTTCATTTTATTTAAGTTTGCGAACGTATTTGGCTAACGCTTTGATTTCCGCCTTGGAAATTTTTTTGCCGAACGCGGGCATCTGATCTTCGCCGTCGGTGATAATTTTGATAATCGTTTTTTGACTTTTCTTTTTAACTTCCTGGTCGGTTAAATCAACCGCGTCGAGCGATCTGCCGAGTTCGGTCTGGCTTTTGCCGTCCGCGCCGTGACAACGGGCGCAGTTTCGAAGATACAAATCGCGCGTTTTTTCCGCTGCGGTAATTTTTTTGACCGGCTCGGTTTGCTGTTGAAATGAGTTTTTGGTCGTCAGAGCAAATCCGGCGATTGCCAAAAACACGATGACAATCGCCGCTTTGGAAAAATTTTTCATAACTCAAACAAAATCTTTCGCGGAAATTATTTCAAATCAAGAAATGCCAGATAATCTTTTTTCTCGAGAGCATCTTGAAACAAACGCAAATCGTGCGTGTGAAAAGGAAGAGATTCGTTTCCGATGTTCCAATTTGTTTGCAGAAAATTGCCCGCCAAACTCGTAACCTGCGGATCGTCTTTCAAGTCTTTAAAGATTATCGCTTCCTTTTTCGCCAATTCGCGCTCGCCTAGTTTCTGGCAGATAATCATCATATTGTAATGCGCTCCGACATCTTCCGGGTCAATCGCCAACACTTGATTGTAATAATTCTGCGCGACTTTTAATTGATTTTGACGCTCATCGGGCGCGACCGTATCGCTTTTGATTTTGGCGAGTTCGCCGAGCTGCTGTAAAGTTACGCGGTCGCGTGGATATTGTTCGAGAACTTTTTTGAAATCCGCTTCGGCTTCGTCGAGACGACTGCGAACGCGGCTGATGCGCCCGCGCTGGAAAACGGCGCGCATATTCGTCGCGTCAATTTCCAGAGCCTTATCTATCAATTTATCGGCTTCCTGCCAGCCGCCCATTTCCATCAGCGCGAGTGCTTTGTTAGTAATGGCGAACGGTTTGTAATCTTTGACATCAAAATCAATTACTTCGTCGAAAGCATCCGCCGCCTGCGGAAATTGCCGCTGGTCGAACAAAGCGATGCCGTAATTATTCCAGCGTCGCCAATCGGGCATCGCTTTCGGGTCAACCGCCTGCGCTTTGGTTTCATCGCCAATGTTTAAAACTCTCTCGGATTTCGCCATCGTGACAATCGGATAATCAATCTTTTTGCCGAGCGCGTAATCCTGAAAAACCCTTGTAAAGCGGCGATATTGTAATTTCGCCGTCAGCTTGATTCGCCCGCCGATGTTTTTCGGCACGGAAAATTTATAACGCGCTAAATCAGAACGTCCCGACTGAATTGCCAGATTTTGCGCGATGACTTTTGTTTTCCAGATAAAATGCAAATCGTTGAGGTCGCCGTTTTCTTTTACTAACCACGTTTTATAAGTATGCGCCGCGTCGTCTAAATAACCGTCGGGCTTGATAAAACCCGATTTATAAAGGATTTTGTCGTTTGCGTCCGCCACCGTAAATTCGACGTAAGCCTCGTAAAAATCTCGAAGTTCGGGCGGAAAGCTGTGTCCGATGTTTTTGTTCGTGACGACGACATCAGCCGTTAAAGTATCGCCGCCTTCGATCTTGAAATTTTCGCGGTTGACCGGCGCGATCAATTTCTCTTTTTTCGCGTCGGGTTTTATCCGATGCAGGGCGAAAATATCAATTCCCATTTTGTCGTCCTGCATAAATTTTTCGACCGCCGCGAGTTGATCTTTGTAACCGTAAAACGTCGGAATCGCGGTGTTTGCCGAAGCCCAGCGGTGCGTCGCAATCGTGCCGTTTTTCGCCGAAACGTCGAATTTTTTCGCTTCGTCGCGCGTCATATGACACGAATTGCAGGTTTCCTTGTTGCGGACGTAAAACGGATGCGGCGATTCTTTCGAGAACGAAGACATTTGCAGTTCGTCGGCGACGGCAAACGCGCGGATAAATTTATAATCGTTTAGTTCGTGCGGAACTTGCGATTTATGACACGCGCCGCAAAATTCCGGCTGTTTTAAAATCGGTCGCATCATCGCGCGTTTGTGTCCGGCGACATCGTTCATAATCTCCTGATCGGTCGCTTCGGTGATTTTCGTGCCGTCTTCTTTCTGAATCAGCGCGGGTTGTCCCATCGTATAGCCGCCGATGCCCCGCCCGTTGACCGTCTCGATTGAATGACAAGCGATGCACGACACGCCTTCTTCGTCGAACGGGCGATTTTTAAACTGCGGATTTTTGGTCAGCGCGCCGGAAAATAAAGCCGCCGGATTATGACACGATTCGCAGTGGCGCGTGAACGCGATGTCTCTTTGCTTTTGTAAATCCTTGACGTTTTTCTGGTAAAAAGGCTCGCGGAAGGCGTTGGCGTGCGCCGATTCGCGCCATTGCGGATGAATATCCGTATGACAAGTCGCGCACCGCGAAGAAGAAATGAAATCTTCGCCCGCGATAAATTTTCCGTCAAAAGTTGTCGCGTTCGACGGCGCGAACGGACGATCTTTGCCGAATCGAAAATCATAGTTTTCCGAGATCCAATTCGTGTATTCTTCGCGCGTCATCTTGCTGCTCTGAACATATTTGAAACTCAGAAAAGCAAAAGCGATAATCGCTCCGAACGCAAGGATCGTGCATTTTAACAAGCGCTTTTTCATACAAAACCGAAAAATAGTTGTCGAATTGATTAAATCGGCGAATTAGATAAATTTAGATAAATGGATTCTAACGAAAATTTTAAGTGCAACTATTTGATATTGCAAGCTTAAAAACGGTTGCCGCGAATTTAATGATCCACGCGATTTTTTGCCGCAAACTCTTTTTGAACGAATCTGGTCATTAAAATTCGGAAACGGCGGGAAATTTGCCGAAGAAAACGCTTTCGCTTTTCGTTTCAAACAGTTAAAATAATTGCGGGGAAATTTTTCTCGGTTTCTTCTTTCCGCCTTAAATTCTTATAACTAAACTTTGTTTCTTTTCGATGAACATAAATTCCGTATCATTTGAATCTTTAACGGGTTTGCCCGATTTTATCGGTTACGCTTTTATTTTCGCGCTCGGCGCGGCAATCGGCAGTTTTTTGAACGTCGTTATTTACCGCGTTCCGAATGAAAAATCCATTGTTTTCCCGAATTCCGCGTGTCCGAATTGCGGCAAGGCAATCAAGCCTTATGACAATATTCCGATTTTGAGCTGGCTGATTTTGCGCGGAAAATGCCGCAACTGCCAAAATCCGATTTCCGCGCGTTATCCGGCAGTCGAGCTTTTGACCGCGTTTTTTTTCGTTCTCGTCACTTGGCAAATCGGCTTCACGGTTTTTCTGCCTGTTTGTTTGATTTTCACGGCGACGATGATTTCGCTGATTTTTATTGATGCGGAAAATATGATTCTGCCCAATGTTATCAATTATCCGATGCTCATTTTCGCGCTCGCCGTTCGTATTTTTTATCCGATCTTTTTCAGCGGAAAATATTTTTACGATTTGCGCTTTTACCCGCTTAATCAATTGGAAAATTATCATTTGTGGCTGGTTTCGTTAATTGGCGCAATCTTTGGCGGATTGATCGGCGGCGGTTCTCTGTGGCTGGTCGGCGAAATTTGGAAGCGTCTGCGCGGCGTTGACGCGATGGGTTTCGGCGACGTAAAAATGATGTTCGCGGTCGGCGCGTTGTTAGGTTGGCGGCTGACTTTGCTTTCGATTTTTTTGGGCGCGCTTTCCGGCGCGATTATCGGCGTGATTTTAATTTCGCGGCAGAAAGATAAGGATATGCAGACGCAGATTCCGTTCGGAATTTTTCTCGGAATCGGTTCGATCATCGCGCTTTTATTCGGCGAGCAAATTATCAACTGGTATCTGACGACATTTATTCCAAGTTAAATTTTCCGTTCAAATTTCAGCGGCTGACGGCGGCTTTTTCAAAACAGACGGTTGAGCAATAACGATTCGCGCCGAGCTTCATAGATTTATCCTGAGCGATCCAGCTTCCGCATTTCGCGCAGCGAACGAGCGGAACATCTTTCGATTCTTCCCGCTTTTCAATTTGTTTTTCCTGCGCTTTGCCCATCGAGCGCATCTTTCTGAACATCTGAAAAACGTAAATTCCCGTTTGAATTTGCCGACGGTAACGACTGACGAGAAAAATCACGACGACTGCCAGCAAGATTAATAAAATTAACCACTTCATTTTTATTACGAATTATTTTTGAGCGTCGAAATCTGAGTTTCGAGTTCGGGAAGATATTGATTGTCGGCATTAACTTCCTTCAAACGCGCGATAAATTTTTCCGCTTCGGCGGTTTTGTTTTGTTTGATGAGCGTTTGCGCCAAAACCTGCAAAGTTTTTTCGTGTTTCGGATTCGCCTGCAAAGATTTTTGAAATTCGGCGACCGCCCGATCAAAATCCGGCGGATCAACTAAAAAATAAGTCAAACCGAAATCGGTTCGCACGTCCGAGTCGTTCGGTTTTTGCTCCAAAGCCTTTTGATAGAATTCGCGCGATTTTTCAAATTGCTGATTATTTTTGTCGTAATAACCGATGTCGAAATAAATATTTCCGAGCGTCACCGTTACATCATAATCCTTCGGATTGTTTTCAAACGCGCGATTAAGAAGTCTGCCGACATCGGCGAGCAGTTTTGAATCCTGTTTCATCGCGGCATAGCGATAAAGCGCGAGTCCGAGATTTTTCTGAAATTTAAAATCGGTCGGATTCGCGTCGGCTTCGGCGATTTTTCCGCGTACTTCCTCGTCGCTCAAAGAAAGCTCCGAATTGTTTTGCGCGGTCTGCGTCTGCGAATTTTTCAGACGGTCGTTTTCCGTCCGCAAAGCCGCTAAATCGTTGCGATTGAGCGCGTTTGCCACTAAAAAACCGCCGACAAAGCTGACGATGATCGCCATGATTGAGAGCAAAAATGATTTTCCGTTCATTCGCTGAAAAGTTTAACAAACCCGACTTTAAAAAGCGACGGGCGCGAATCTTCGGAAAAATTCGCGCCGGTTGAATAATCAATTAAAAACTTATTTTTTCGAGCCGTCCGGCGCGATATACGGTAAATCTTCGGCGCGGCGGCGCGGCTGCGGATCGTCGGCACGGCGGCGCGGAACGACGGCGTTACCGCGCCGGTCAACGCTTCCGGCGGGCAAGCCTTTGCCGTGAACAGCCTCGACTAAAATGCGCGTAATTTCCTGTGAAAGCGTCCGGTGTTCAGCCGCCGCGCGGCGACGCAGAGATTCTTTCAATTCGTTAGGAACATACGCCCCGATAAAAACACCTTTTCGATTTGCCATAATAATTTTCTAACTCTCCTTCAACTTCAATTTTTTTTTGCAAATAAAATATAAAAATTACCGTGCAGCGGCGAACAAGCCTGTAAGCCGAATTTTGTATCTGAAAAAACAGACGGCAATCATTCATCTAGGCGATTCGTTGCCGAATCGCTCGAGCGACCTACCCGGAAACGCTGTTCGGATTGCTCCGAACTACTAAACGGGCAGCTTATCAAAAGCGTTTCCCTATTTGGTCTTGCACCGCGAGGAGTTTACCCAGCCGCGCCTGTTACCAAACGCGCTGACGCGCTCTTACCGCGTCGTTTCACCCATCACCCGTCTTTCGACCGGCTGGTTTGTTTTCTGTTGCACTTGTCGTCATTCGATTCCAGGAATCAAATGCCCGGACGTTATCCGGCTCGCTGCCCTTCGGTGTTCGGACTTTCCTCTTTCGATTTTTTGGAATCAAAAGCGATTGCCCGGCTTGTCCGACTGCATGGCTCTGATATTTTAACAACAACTGTTCAACATTTACAATTTCAGGTTTAACAAATTGGTTATTTAATTACCAATTTCAATTGTGTCGCCCGCCTGCAAAACCGGATCAGGCTGCTTTCCGTCCTTGATCGCAATCAAGTCAAACTCGAAGGGCGACAATAAACCGTTCAAATTTTTACGGCGAATGACAACTTTTCTGACGTATGTTTTTTTCAAACCGCCCGAAGCCAGAATTGACTGCGTCAAAGTCAAGCCCTGATGAAAATCCTTCTGCCCGCCGGAAACAATATTGCCGCCGATAAAATAGAATTGCGGCGCGTTTGTGTCATCCGTCGCATTTTCCGTCGCTTTGAATTCGACAATATCGCCCGGAAAAATCAGCACGTCGTCTGCTTTCGCGTCTTTCAAATCAATTTTTTCCGTTTCCTGATTGGCGCGTTTAATCACGGCGAGATTTACTTTCGGCTGGATAATCGCCTCGGCTTTGACGACGAACAGCGGCATCGCTTCGCGCTGTAAAAATTTTTCGCCCGCTTTTTCGACCATTCCGAGAACCGTTATCGAATGGCTTGCGTGTTCGCGGACTTTCACGGAAATCTGCGGATTTTCGTAAAGTTTGACTTTTTGTTTGAGCAAATCTTCAACTTCTTCGGTCGTTAAATTCGCAACCTGTACCATTTCGCCCGCTAAAGCATAATCAATCGTGCCGTCGTTCAGAACCGTGAAATAAGTCGAGGCTTTGGCAGGCGCGTTTTGCAGACTGATATACAAAACATCGCCGACACCGATTTTGTAAATTTCTGTCGGCGCAATCGCCGCATCAATCGGTTTTTTAACGATTTCCGTCGTTTTACTTGCTGCTGAAGTATTTTCAACCGCAGGCGTTGGCTTGGCTTTGTTTTCTACGTTATCTTGCTCAATTGCTTCCGTCGGCGCGACGTTTGTTTTTTCTTCGGTTTCGACTTTTTTTCTGGTTTTCGGATTTTGCGAATACGCGAAATTAATATTTTTCGCTATCGGCTGTTCCGTTTGCGCGAAAGCGTTGAAATTAGCGGCAACTATGACGACAGCCGGAAGAATTAAAAATTTCGGCAGCGAATTTTTCATATTTAAAATTATTGTTTTTTTGCGAAATTTTCGGCGCGATTAGAAATTTCGCGCTTTTGTTTGAAAATAATTTTTCCAAAGATTAAAAAAGATAAATAAATCACCTTTTGAGCAAAATTTTCCGACGCGTTTTCGCCGTCGTTTTATTAAAAGGTTAAAGGCTTGAGAATTTTAGTTTTTTGAAGATTTCGGCGGAAAAATCTCGCCTTTGAAAAGATGCGACCATTTTTCGAGATAAAAATCGCTCGCCGTTTTTTCGATTTCGTCTGCCGTGCGGCATTGTTCGATATTTTTGACGAGTTCGGCGCATTCTTCAAAAGCGATGCTTGAAACGATTCTGCCGACGCGCCGGATCGAGTTCACATTCATACTCAATTAGTTTAAGCCGAGAACGATCAAAATCGGTATGTAGGCGGGCGAGCCAGCCATTTCGCCGCAGACGACCACGGGAATCGCTCTTCGTTCCGCCGCCGCTAAAACTGTTTTGATCGAGCGCAAAACCGACGGATGAAGCGTGCGAAACCATTCGGCGACCGCTTCGTTGTCGCGGTCAACCGCCAGCAGATATTGCACCAAATCGTTCGTTCCGAGACACAAAAAATCCGCTTCGAAAGCTATTTCGTCAACAGTCAAAACCGCCGACGGAACTTCGATCATCGCGCCGAGCTTAATTTCTCCAAAGGCGATTTTTTTCTTTTTAAGTTTCGATTTTTCACTTTCCAAAATTCGCTTCGTCCGCAGAATCTCAGAAACATCTGAAATCATCGGCAGAACGATGCCGATATTATTTTCAGTCGAGGCTTGCAGAATCGCGCGAATTTGCGTTTTAAATTCTTTCGGATGCGAAAAACTAAGGCGCACGGCTCGCAGACCGAGCGCGGGATTTTTTTCCTTTTCTTCGCCTTCGTCGGTCAATTGCTCGACGCTTAAATCAAACGTGCGAATTCGCGCGCCTTCCGCGCCGACCGATTTAGCGATTTTCCGGTAAATTTTAATCTGCTCTTTTTCCGTCGGAAAGCCTTTGAATTGATTGAACAAAAATTCCGAGCGGTAAAGACCGATGCCCGCTGCGCCCGAAGATTTCGCCTGCGCGTAACCGTCCGCGAAATCGAGATTGGCACGAATTTTAATTTCCCTGCCGTCGAGCGTTTTTAACTTTCCCGTCTTAATTTCACCGCGCTGCAATTCGTCGGCGCGGTATTCTTTTGCGACGCGGTTGTATCTTTGCAAAGTCGCTTTTGAAGGATTGAGAACGACGCTTCCATTAAATGCGTCAACGACAATTTCGTCGCCGGTTTTGACGCGCCGCAGAATTTTTTTCACGCCCGTCACGGCGGGCAGATTCATTTCTCTTGCGAGAATAAATGTGTGCGAAGTCCAGCCGCCGTTTTCGGTGATGATTGCCAGCGGATTATTTTTCATCAATTCGATTAAGGTCGAAGGTCTGACTTCATCGGCGACGATGATGAAATTTTCGTTCTTTATTTCCGAAACATTTTCGACATCGCCGAGCCAGTTTAAAATCCGGTCGGCGACATCTTCCAAGTCAACGTAACGCCCGCGCAAATATTCGTCGGGAATCGCTTTATATTGCGCGACGAATTCGTCCGCGACGATTTTCACCGCCCATTCCGCGTTGATTTTTTGCTCGCTGATTGCCGTTTCGATTTTTCGGCGAAAAATTTCGTCTTCGAGAATCAAAAGATGCGCTTCAAAAATACTCGCCTTGGTTTGATCGTTTTTTTTCCTGCTTCCGGCTTTGCTGAATTTTTCGATTTGGCGCGAAGCCGATGAAAGCGCGGCGCGAAAGCGTTTGAGTTCCGCTTCGATTGCCGGTGCTTCGATGTTCGATTTAAAAAATTGCCGTTTCCGACCGTGCAGACAGATTATTTTTCCGGCGGCAATGCCTCTCGAAACGGGACGCGCGTTGAGCCTGATTTCAGTCTTCGGAGCAGGTGAGTTTGGCTTTTTTTTTTCAAAAGCACTCATTTCATTTTCTATTTTACTTTCACGTTTTTCGATTTTTCGATGATGACGCGACACGCTTCTTCGGCGGTTTCGGCAAAATCCAAAAACGCGACATCGCCGCTGCTGACAACTAAATTTTCCTGCCAGCAGTCAACGACATTTTTCCAACATTCGCCTAAAAGAACAATCGGTCTTCGTTCGAGAACGCCGGTTTGCAGTTTGTTCCAAACCAAGGAGACTTCCGTGACCGTTCCCATTCCGCCGCGCAGAGCGACGAAACCGACCGAGCGATCAATCAAATTTTGCAGACGCTCGTAAAAATGGCGCGTGGCGACTTTATCGGTCAAATAACGATTCGGCTCGCTTTTGAATTGGTTCATCACGATGCCGAAAACGCGCCCGCCTTTTTCTCTCGCGCCGCGCGAAGCCGCTTCCATCACGCCCAAATAACCGCCGGTGCAGATTGTAAATCCGGCTTCGGCGAGCCGTCCGCCCAAATCTTTGGCTTCTTCGTATTCGGCGGAATTTTCACGACAGCGCGAGCCGCCGAAAATGGTTACGATTTTGTCTTTGTTCGTTTCGCTCACCTGTTTTAATAATGTTCGGAAAATTTGTTGCTATTATAGCCGACTCGACATCGAACACAAATCAAACTCAACTGAAATTCGCCGCTTCGTCCGCCGTTTGATTGCCGGCTTCGTGAATGGCGCGTTTGATGTCGGTCAGCGTTAAAATCAAAATGCCGATGGCAAAAAATATAATCATCGAAAGAATCGCCTGCCGGTAAGAATCGGTGATGCCGACGACAATTCCGAAAACGAGCGAACCGATCAACGCCGTTCCCTTTTCTGAAATTTCATACAGCCCGAAAAACGACGCTTCGCGCCCTTTCGGAATCATCTGCGAATATAAAGATCGCGTCAGAGCCTGCGAGCTTCCCAAAACCAAACCGATACACGCGCTCATCGCCCAAGCCTGCGCGGTCGTTTGCAAAAATCCGTAAGCGTAGACGACGATCACGATCCAAATCGTCAGTGAAATCACGAGCGTTCGTTTCGTGCCGATAATCCGCGCCAGTCTTTCAAACGAGATCGCGCCGACGAGAGCGCAGATCTGCGAAACGAGAAAAATTCCTAAAAGAAACGATTGGCTCGCTTCTTCGCCGCGCGCGACGAAAAGTTCTTGCGCGAGAAAAACCGACGCGCTCGTGATAATCGTCTGAATACCGTTGTTATAGCAAAAACTTGCTGCTAGAAATTGCGCCGTATAACGCAGACGTTTTAATTCGCCGAACGTCTTGCCGAGTTCGGTAAAACCCATCGAAACGATATTCTTATTCGCGGGCAGAGATTTTGTCGCGCCGCGCGCTTTCACGAGTGAAAACGTGATAAGCGCGAACAAGCCCCACCAAATCGAAGCCGCGAGCAAGGAAAAGCGCACGGCAAGTCCGGTCGAAATTCCGACGGCTTCGGCGTTTTGCACGAGCATAATATTCGCAATCAACATCAAAATTCCGCCCGCGTAACCGATGGCGAAACCGTAGCTCGAAATTTTATCGCGCTTGTCTTCGGTCGTGATGTCAACCAGATAAGAATTGTAAAAAATATTCGCCGCGCCGAAACTCAGATTGGCGACGATTAAAAGGAAACTGCCTAAAACGTAAAGATTTCCGCTGACGAAAAAAAGCAGCGCGCTCGCCGCCACGCCCGTATAGCAGAAAACGATCATCAAACGCTTTTTCAAATTTGAATAATCGGCAACCGCGCCTAAAACGGGCAGGAAAAGAACCTGACAAAAAACCGAAATCGTAATGCTCAAAGGAAAAAGATTTTTCGCCGTCACCGAGCCGAGAAAACCGAAATCGAAAATCGTGCCGTTTTCGCCGACGTTCGCCTGTGCGAGCGAAGTCAGATAAGGACCGAGCAGAACGCCGACGACCGTCGTATAAAAAACCGAATTCGCCCAATCATACATCAGCCAGCCGAAAATCTCTCGGCGGTCGTTTTTCATCATTTCCATAAATTTTTAATCGCTCAAAAGATTTAAAATCGCGGGTGTAATATCGGTCAAATCGGTTATCGTTTCGGCAATTTCAGCGCGTCGTCTTCCCCAAACGACGGTCGGCACGTCGTTCAAAGTATGCGTCCGAACGGATAAATCTTCAATGTTGCCGTGATCGCTCGTTAAAATAACGGTCGTCGTTTCCAAATCAACCAGCCGCAAAAGCTCTCTGATAAATTCGGCGAGCGGCGGCAAATATTCTCCGGCTTTTTCAAAGCTCTGCGCGTGTCCGATTTTGTCGGTGATGAAATATTCGTAAAGCGTAAAGCGATATTCGGTCGTTAATCCGGCTAAAATTTCCGCCGCGTCAATCGGCGAAAAAAGCGGCGCGTCGAAATTCATTTCGATCAATCTTCGATTCGTAAAATCGTGGAAAACAGCTTTTCGTCCGAATAAATCCGGCAATTTGCGAAACTGCATTTTGGCGGCTTCGACCGAGCAAGTCGTCGCCGATTTCCAGCGCGGCGTTTCGGTGAAAAATTTGGGGGTGTAAGCGTTGGCGAAAATGTTCGGCTCGATATTTCGATTTTTCAACTGCAAAAAAATCGAGTGTTCGGCGATGACATCGCGCAGACGTTGATTCGGAAATCCCTGTTTGTGATTTCCCAAAATCTGCGGCGCGTTTACGCCGGTCAAAATCGTCGTTTGCCCCGACGCGCTTTGCGGACGACCTTCGATGCCGAGTCGCGGATCGGTCGCGGCTAAAACTCCGTCGAAAACGATTTCCGGCGTTTCGTTTTTAAAGTAATCGAGCGGCGCGACGTTTTCGATATTGGCAAGCGGATTCGATTCATTCCGCTCGCCGATGCCCAAACCGTCTATAAAAAACAATAAAACCGAAGATTGTTGTTCGTCGTTCACGCTTTTTACTTTATCAATTTTTGGCGAGATGAAATAAATTGACCGGCGACAAATTATTTTCCCGCGCGGCTTGCATCAACGAACTGTCGGCGGAAAATCTAATTTCCGTCAAATAGATTGAAAAATTCGTCGTCTTAAAAAAATTTTCGAGCGCGATGAAATCCGCCGGCGCGGTGAAAATAAATTCGTCAATTGCGCCGCCGGTCAGCAAAGTCTTCAGCCTGACAATTTCCGACTTGTTTGCCAAATGCGCCGCATAAACATCCAGTTCTTGAACGCCGGCTTTTTTCGCGCGCAAATTTTCCGCGAGCGTTTCGAAATCAGCGTTTGCCTTCGGAAATAAAAAACGCAGATTCTCAAAATTTTTCGTGCCGACGTAATCGCCGATTGCCGATAAAATATTTTCCGTTCGATGATTTGCCGGTATGACATCCGAATGAATCGAGGAAAATCTGAGCTGATCGGCGACGGTTTCGCCGACGGCGCAAACGCGCAAATCATCGAGTTCAAACAAATCAATTTCGTTTTCGGCGAGCGTTTCGAGAAAAAAATCAACCGCCAAAACGTCCGTGAAAATCAGCCAATCGAAATCTTTCAAATTTCCGAGCATTTTAATTTCCTCGTCGCGCAAAACGATTTTTTCGATCTCGACCGGCGGAAATAATCTGACATCGGCGTTTGTATTTTCGAGTTCGGCGATTATTTTACGCGCGATTGGGTTGGCGAAAATGCCGTAAGTTTTTTGCGCGATTGAATCTGACATCTTTTGAGATTTTAACGGCAAACCGATTTTTCGCAAATTTGCATTTGTCGCTCGAAAAAAGTTAATGTTTGAAGCACGAAAAATTTTCAGATTTCTCGCAAAGATTTTCGCTAAACCGATTTTCCGATATGAAAGCAATGATTTTAGCCGCCGGTTTCGGCACGCGGCTTTTTCCATTAACAATTGACCGCACCAAACCGGCGATTCCGTTTTTGGGCAAACCGCTCGTCGGCTATGTCGCCGAATACGTCGCAAAATTCGGCTTTGAAGAAGTCGTCGTCAATCTTCATCATCAGCCCGAATCGGTGAAAAAAGCCCTTGGCGACGGCGCGGATTACGGCGTGAAAATTCATTATACAATCGAAGAACCGCAGATTTTGGGAACGGCGGGCGCGTTGGATAACGCCCGACATCTGCTCGAAGACGACACTTTTTTAATCGTCAACGGAAAAATTATTACTGACATAGATATTGCCAAAGCTGTCGAAACGCATCGAACTTCCGGCGCGTTGGCGACGATGGTTTTGAAGCCGAACAATTATTTCGAGCGTTTTACGATTGTCGAAACAGAAGACGGTTTGATTAAAAATTTCGGCGATTTTCCGACGCTTTTAACCGCCGAACAAGTCTCGCATCTCGACGCGCCGCCGCCCGTTCCGTTGATGTTCACGGGCATTCATATTTTAGAGCCGCGCGTTTTCGATTATATTCCCAGAAATGTTTATTCGGACATCGTTCCGACGTTTTACAATCCGGCGATCAAGAACGGCGAGCGCATCGTCGCGCACGTCGCCGAAGGAAATTGGTTCGAGCTTTCGACGATTCCGCGTTATCTCGATATTTCGATGGCGATGCTCGACGGTCAGCCGGAAAAAATCATCAAAGGCGCGAATTGTCAGATTTCCGAAGCGGCGACGATTCGAGATTCGGTTATTTGGGACGACGTTTCGATTGAAGACGGCGCGGAGCTTTTGCGGACAATCATCGCCGACGGCGTGAAAATCCGCAGCGGCGAGCGTTTTGAAAACGTCGCCGTCGTCCGCGCCGAGATGCTATCGCACTGCGGAGAAATTCCGCCGAAAGCCCTCAAAGGTTTTATGCAGGACGAAAATTATGTCGTTCCGCTCAATCAATGATAAAATTTTGCAAATAGAATTATGAGCGCGATTTTCGTCGAACACGCGGTCGAACGACTGCAAAATTTCTTAAAGAAAAATAATCAAAAAATCGAGTTTGAATTTTTAACGCCCGATGCTTCGACGCGCGAATATTTCCGCGTCGAATGGAATGGAAAACCGGCAATCGCCTGCGTCTACGGCGAACGCTTCAAACGGGCGGAACATTCGTATCTCGACGTAACCGCGCTTTTTCTCGCCAACGATTTGCCCGTCGCCGAAGTTTATGAATTCGATGAAGATTTGGGAATTGTTATTCAGGAAGATTTCGGCGATTTGATTTTGCGGGATTTTCTCGCCGAAACCGATTCGCCAACGCGCGAAGAATTATTAAATGAAGCGATTTCTTTGATCGCCAAAATTCAGGCGACGACCGAATCGGCTTTCGAGCGCGATTCAATCGCTTCGCGCCTTAAATTCGACGAGGAAAAATTGAATTGGGAATTGAATTTTTTCAAAACTCATTATTTCGAGACGTTCAAAAAACAAAAATTGTCCGACGATGACGACGCGGCTTTGAGCGCGGAATTCGTCACACTCGCCCGCGAACTCGAAAACCGCGCCGTTGTTTTGTGTCATCGTGATTTTCACGCCGCGAATTTAATGCTCGATAAGGAAAATAAATTGCGAATTATTGATCATCAAGACGCGCGTATCGGCGCGGCGAGTTATGATTTGGTTTCGCTGCTTTTGGACAGGGTTTTGGAAACGCCCGACGAAAATCGGCTCGCCGAAAAAAAACGCTTTTTTCTCGCCGAATGCGAAAGAGTCGGTTTGGAGCCGATTGATTTTGAAAATTTCGATGCGGAATTTCAACTGCAAACCGTTCAAAGATGTTTGAAAGCCGTCGGCACGTTTTCGTTTCAGTCCGTCAATCGCGGTAAAACTTATTTCATTCCGTTTATCAAACCGATGTTTCGCATTGTTCTCGATGCCGCGCGAAAAGCCGAACAATTTCCGCATTTGCAGAAAATTCTCGTCGAAAATGTTTAATCGAACAAGACGCGCATTTTAGTCAAAAACCTAAAATGCGCGTTTTAATTGAAACTCATTCGCCTCGGCGTAAATTTTTAGCTGTCGGCGATTTTAGCCTAGATAACAATCCAAAAGCGGTTCGAGTTTGTCGAAATCAATCGGTTTGTGCAGAACTCCGTTAAAGCCGGTTTCGACCGCTTTATCATATGAAACATTATCGAATCCGGTGCAGGCGACAATCGGAATTTTGTCGAAACCTTCGATTTTGCGGATGATTTTTGCCGCCGCCGCGCCGTTCGTCGCGGGCATAGCCAAGTCCATCAAAATCAAGTCGGGATGATATTGAACGTATTTTTCCACCGCTTCGTCGCCGTCCGCCGCTTCGACCACATCATAACGTAAAGCTCGATATGAATTTTCATCATCTCGCGCGTATCGGCGATGTCGTCAACGACCATTACTGTTTTAGACATTTTTGCCGCCCTCCTTTCTTTAATTATCAAAATGTTATTGATAATTTAACATTTCCTCGTCGAATCATCAACAATGATTAACATAACCCAAAACGGTTGAGACAAACTTGAGAATCACAAAACCGACATTTTAAATGTTCGAGCTTCCGCGCCGAATTGCTCGCGTTGTCATCAATCTCGCGGCATAGTAATTTAAACACAGCATTGTTAGACACGGTGATATTTGCGAAGTGAGATTTTCAACTTTTGAATCGAGCAAAAAATAACTAATAACTTTCTAAAATCTATGAAATTTAATTTGTTTTTCGTTTTCCTTTTCTGCAATACATTTTCTCTGACGCTGTTTGGTCAAACTGTTCCGAAAGATGCCGTAGTCGTTAGCGAATCGAAGATAATCGAACAAATGGAAAAGCGAAAAGAAGAAAACCCTAAAATTACGGCTAAAAATTTAGCCGATTTCGGCAATACTTTACTTGCTAAAGAGGGTTACGAATTTACTTTTGCGGCGGAACAAAGCAAGGTTCTTGTCAGCAATGTTGATGTTGACAGCGAAGATTTCGAAGTTTACAAGTTAACCGCAATCAACGGAAAATCGCGCCTTTTCGCCACCCAAGCGCACGGCTCGCATCCGTGCGGAACCTGGACGGGATTAACGGTTACACAATTAAATTCCAAACAAATGACTATTTTGGCAGACGGCAAATCTTATCCGGTCGCAATGCCGAAAGCACTCGTTTTCGATGAGATTGCGCTGGTCGAAAAAAACTTGAAGAAAACGATCCGACGCTGGCTGACACCGCTCGACGCAACGCCCGAAGCTATTTCAAAAGACGGAAAAATCATCTACGTTCCAAGCGAAATAGATGAAATCCTTTTAGGAATCAGCGAGGAAGGAAATTTGAGTTTCGTCGCGGCTAACGATCTAACGATTGTCAAGAAAAACGTCGAACTCAAAAATTTTCCGAAAGACCCGAAAAACGATTATCTGGGATTCAAAAAATTCAGCGACGGAAAACAAAACTTTTTCTTAAAATTTTCATATCCTTGTACTTAGAGATACTTTATGAACCAAACATATATTAACGAATTGAAAAATCATATCGGCGAAACGGTTACGCTGAAAGGCTGGCTTTATAATTCGCGTTCGAGCGGAAAATTGGTATTTTTGCAGTTGCGCGACGGCACTGGCATCGTTCAATGCGTCGTTTTCAAGCCGAATAATGAAGAACTTTTTGAACAGGCGAAATCGCTCGGGCAGGAATCTTCGATTATTGTTACGGGAACTGTCAAAGAAGATACGCGCTCGTCAATCGGCGTGGAACTCGACGTAACCGGCTTGGAAATCGTTCAAAACGCCAGCGAATATCCGATTACGCCGAAGGAACACGGCACGGAATTTCTGATGGACAACCGCCATCTGTGGATTCGCTCGAAAAAGCAGCATGCGGTTTTGAAAATTCGCCACACGGTTATCAAAGCGACGCGCGATTTTTTCGATGAAAACGGATTCATTCTTGCCGACACGCCGATTTTCACGCCCGCCGCCTGCGAAGGCACGACGACGCTTTTCGAGGTTGATTATTTCGACGACGACAAAGCCTATCTGACTCAATCAGGACAGTTATACAATGAAGCGACCGCCGCATCTTTCGGCAGAAGCTATGCTTTCGGTCCGGTTTTTCGGGCTGAAAAATCGAAAACGCGCCGTCATCTGACCGAATTTTGGATGGTCGAGCCGGAAATGGCGTTCGCGCAACTGCCTGACGTGATGAACTTGGGCGAAGGCTTGATAAAATTCATCGTCGCAAGAGTTTTAGCCGACCGCCGCGAAGATTTAGCGGTTTTGGAGCGCGATGTTTCAAAATTAGAAGCGATTCTCGCGTCGGATTTTCCGCGCGTGCATTACGACGAAGCGGTGAAAATCTTGAAAGAAGGTTTTGCCAAAGGCGAACTCGAAACGGATTTTGAATGGGGCGGCGATTTCGGCGCGCCTGACGAAACTTATATTTCAAAACAATTCGACGCGCCCGTTTTCGTTCATCATTTCCCTGCCGTCATCAAAGCATTTTACTTTGAACGCGACGCGGAACGACCGGAATTAGCGTTAGGCGCAGACCTTCTCGCGCCCGAAGGTTACGGCGAAATCATCGGCGGCGGCGAACGCGCTTTCGATTTGAAATTTCTCGAAGAACAAATCGAGAAGCACGATCTGCCGAAGGAATCTTTTGAATGGTATCTGGATTTACGACGCTTCGGAGCAGTTCCCCACGCCGGTTTCGGAATGGGAATCGAACGCTGCACCGCCTGGATGTGCGGCATCGAACACGTCCGCGAGACGATTCCGTTTCCGCGAATGCTTTATCGTTTGAAACCGTAATTTTATGATCAAGAAAACTTGTTTCCTGTTGGCTTTACTTCTTACTTTTTGCGTCTCGATTCAAGCGCAACAGCTGATTCGAGATTTAAAGCCGACGGTGATTTTGATTTCGCTCGACGGTTTTCGCGCCGATTATCTGGAAAAATTTAATCCGCCGGAATTGAATCGTTTGGCGAAGGAAGGTGTGCGGGCGAAATGGATGATTCCGTCGTTTCCGTCGAAAACTTTTCCGAATCATTACGCGATTGCGACCGGGCTTTACCCGGAACATAACGGCATCGTCGAAAACAATATTTACGATTTCGGCGAAGTGTTCGGCATTGATAAACGTCCGCAGGTTCAAAATCCGCGCTGGTGGCTCGGCGAGCCGATTTGGGTAACGGCGGAAAAGCAAAATCAACGCGCCGCTTCATATTTTTTTCCCGGCACGGAAACCGCTATTGGAGGAGTTCGACCGACTTATTTCAAGGAATATAACGGGAAAGCACCGAACGATTTGCGCGTGGATACGGTTTTGAAGTGGCTCGATTTACCGGCGGAAAAACGTCCGACGATGATTACTTTGTATTTCAGCGACGTTGACGATGCCGGACACGAATTTTCGCCCGACGCGGAAGAAACGCGCTACGCCGTTTTAGAAGTTGACAATAATCTAAAACGACTTTTCGACGGCTTAAAGGCGCGTAAAATTTACGATAAAACGAATGTTATCATCGTTTCCGATCACGGAATGGCGACGCTTGACCGCAACAACGCGATTTTTCTCGACGATATTTTTAACCTCGAAACGGATGCCGAAAGAATTTTGTGGACGGGCGAAATCGTTCAAATTTTTCCGAAAAATAATCGGGAATCGCAAATTATCACGGCTCTTAATAATCAAATTAAACACGCGAACTGCTGGCGAAAATCGGAAATTCCCGCGCGCTTTCATTATAACGAAGGCAAAAGGATTGCGCCGATTGTTTGTTCGGCGAATGAAGGCTGGGTTTTGACCAGTCATAAACGCTTTGACGAATGGAAGGAAAAAGACGAATTGCGCGGTCTGCGCGGCGCGCACGGTTACGATAATCAACTCGAATCAATGCGCGCCGCCTTCATCGCGCACGGCTCGGCTTTCAAAAAAGGTTTTACTGCCGAACCGTTTGAAAACGTGGACGTTTACGATTTGATGTGCAAAATTTTAAATTTGAATCCGGCAAAAAATGACGGCGATTTCAACGCGGTTAAAACGATGCTGAAATGATTCGGATTTGCGATTTTTGATTTTTTACGGCGAAAGGCGGCGCGATTTTTACGCCGCTTTTTTATTTATCCGCGCTGATGGTTAAAACGGCGATTTCCGGCGGCACGAGAAAACGGAACGGTAGAATGCTCGTGCCGATGCCGGTCGTGACGAAAACGTCGAGGTCGTTGACTTTCGTATGACCGAACGCAAATTGCTGACCGTAATCCGAAGGCACGAACGGCGATCCGATAATCGGCAGCCAAACTTGCCCGCCGTGCGTGTGTCCGTTGATGATCAGCTTTAGCTGTGAAGGATTCGGCGCGCCTTGCTGAATGACAGGCAGAAAATCGGGGCTGTGTTCGAGAACAATAATGTCGCCGCTTTGCTCGCTGTTTTCAAGCGCGGTTCGAACATCGCTGACAAATTTAGACCACGAATTATATTGCATATGATCTTTCAATCCGAGAAGGCGAAGTTTTTGCCCGTCCTTTTCGATAAACGCGACTTCGTTTTCTAAAACTCTGTAACCGTCGCCGCGGAGCGCGTCGGCAATCTCTCGATTGTCAGCCCAGCCGTCGTGATTTCCTAAAACGGCAAATACGCCGTATTTCGCCTGCAAACCTTTCAGGTTTTCGGCGATTTCCGCGACGGGCATTTTCAAACTTCGCTGCTCAATCGGCTTATCTTCCGATTTCTGAGAAACGTAATAGCCCAGTAAAACAATTAAATCGGCGTTTAGTTCATTCGTTTTTCGCACGATTTCACGAACTTTTTCGGTCGTAACATTATTCGAGCCGCCGTGAATATCGGAAATGGCGACGATTTTCAAATCGCTGAATGCCGGATTCCAACCGGCGATTTTTAAATTCGTTTCGTTAACGACCAGGCGGTTCGGCTCGATAAAATATGAATAAGCCAGACACAGCAGACCGGCGAAAAATAAAGCCGCACAGATTTGTAACCTTTTTTTCATTCGATTTTTCGCTTGCTTTACGTCTTACCTGCCGGAAAATATTCGCGCCAGCGTTCGTCAACCCGTTTGACGATTTCATCAAGCGGTTCGACTTCCGCCGGATACCAGGGTTTCATCCGCGCGTCAATCACAATCGGCGATTGATAAACGATGTGATTGTTCTCGATTTTGACGGATTTCGCATAAACATCGGTCGAAGGATTAAATCGCGTCCACGTCGCCCACAAGAATTTATCCGTCGAACGAGCAAATTCGACCGAATCGTGCAAAACGATGACTTGAAAATCGTCAAACGCGCCTGATTCGGCAATTTTCACGGCTAAATCGTTACCAGACTCATAGCTCGCGCCTTCGACAATGAGACAACCGCCGCAGAAAATTTCCGCTCGTTTGACGAAGCCCGGCAATTCGCCTTTAAATTCGTATTTTAAATCTCGAATCGCGTCGCCCGTGCCGACGAGCATCGCTTTCGAGCCGTGATTGATTTTGCCCGAAGCGTAATCGAGCGTATCAAACGCAGTTCGGTCGAAGATAAAAAAATCGCTTTCCCAATTTACTCTTTTAAGTATATGTTCAAAAAGCGTTTTGAAGTTCCGCAAATCTTGCGGCTGGTCGGTTAAGAGAAGAAATTTCGTTAAGGAAAGCTGACCTTCGCCTAAAATGCGAAAGCCTGCTCCTAAGGCTTCACGTGAATATCTTTCCTTGACGACCGCCGCCGCGAGCGAGTGAAATCCGGTTTCGCCGTAGCTCCATAAATCTTTGACGGCGGGCATCACGACTGGAAAAAGCGGCGATAAAAGTTCCTGCAAATAATCGCCGATGAAAAAATCTTCCTGGCGCGGTTTGCCGACGACGGTTGCCGGAAAAATCGCGTCTTTACGGTGAAAAACCGTCTCGGCGTGAAAAACCGGATAATCGTGCTTCAAGGAATAATAACCGTAATGATCGCCGAAGGGTCCTTCGGGTCGGCGCGTCTGAGGCGGAACGCGACCGCAAATCGCAAACTCGGCTTCGGCGATCAAACGATGGCGATTTTTTATTGGATTTTCGACCGTCTCGATTTTACCGTCCGCCAAAACAGACGCTAAAACGAGTTCGGGAACGTCTTCGGGCAACGGCGCGATTGCCGACAAAATCAGTGCCGGCGCACCGCCTAAAAAAATCGTCGCGGGCAGAGATTCATTCATCTTTTCAGCTTCAAAATAGTGAAAACCGCCGCCTTTGTGAATCTGCCAGTGAATGCCGGTCGTCGTTTTGTCAAAACGCTGGATGCGATACATTCCGAGGTTGTGTTTGCCCGTCGAAGGGCTTTCCGTATAAACGAGCGGCAGCGTGATAAAATGCCCGCCGTCTTCGTGCCAAAGCTGCAAAAGCGGCAATTCTTCGAGATTCGCGGGTTTATCAACCTCTTCCAAAACCGGCGCGCGTCTGACTTTTTTCGTTCCGAGCTTTAATCCGGTCAACGCCAGATCGCGGAAATTCCATAATTCTTTCGGCTTCGGGGGCAAAAGCGACTCGACCATTTCGACGGCTCGTTTGACTAATTCCTGCGGCTTTTCCCCGAACGCCAGATCAATGCGCTTTGCCGTTCCGAAAAGATTTGTTACGACCGGATAAATTGAATTTTTGACGCGGTTAAAAAACAGAGCTTTGCCGCCGGCTTCGATGACGCGACGGTGAATTTCGGCAATTTCCAAATAAGGATCAATTTCGGCATCAATTTCGACGATTTCATTTTCGCGGCGAAGCGTTTCGATAAACGAGCGCAGATTTTTGTGCATACTTAATGTCTTACGATTTTCAATCGGACAAAAAAATTTTCCGAATAGATTCATCGTGTCAGATTTCGCGCAAAAAATAAAAAGGCGGAAACTCTCGCTTCCGCTTTTTAGGTGAAAAATTAAAATTAAAAATCTGCAATCAACGCCTTCGTTATTTCAAATCAAGTTCTTTCGATTTTCGATACATTAAAAGCGTGACACCCAATAGTTGATAAATCAAAATGCCGAAAAGCGTCATCATAATCAGATTCCAGAAGCTGAACGGCTTTAAGAAAGTATTTATTAAAAATCCAATATTGATAAGAAGCATAAAGAAAAAGAAGACGCTGTAATTTCGATATTGCCTTTTTGTCATTTTTTATTTTCTCCTTACTCACGAAATAATTTAGATAATCCGCGATGTTTTAAAAATCAGTTGTCCGCCATTCTATAAATGTTTTTATCATAGCAAAATACGTCTTAGTCATTCAGCCCGAAACCGTATCTGCCCTGTGTCTTGCGCCAGAATTTATGAAAAATCGGCGCGGTTTCAAAGACGTAACCGTAATCGCGCCAGCCGGTTCGGTAAATCCATAATGCGAGACGCAGATTGTTTTTGCTTAAAATCTTCGACGGAAAATCCTTCGCTCGCAGCATTTCCGCGCCGCTGGCGACGAGAGATTTTTTCAGCGCGGCTTGCTGTTCGGCTTGATATTCCGAGTTCCATTGATAAGAGAGATTTTCCGCGACCGGAATCGGGCAAGGCTCGTGTCCGGGATAGGCTTGCCACGCGATCGTCGTAACCGTTCCGGGGAAAAGATAAAGCCATTTAACGTATAGTTTGTGTTCGAGACACATCTCGATCGGCGCGGAAACGATTCGTTCAAAAAAGTCGCTGTCGAAGAAAGGAAGCTGAAATTCGAGCCGGTGTAAATCCAAATTTTCAAAATGTCCGGCGAGTTTGCGGTGCTGGTCGTTGAGCATCAAAAACAGATAAAACTTACGCGCCGCGTCAGTCGGATTTTGATTTGCGAGTTCGGCGGCGATGCCGTCTTTGATTTTTCCGGCTAACTGTCGGGAAATTTCCGGCTGCAAGTATCTCGGCGCGACATAAATATTTTCTCGTTCGATAAATTCGTCAATCGCCGCGTCAAATTTGTCCGCCTGCATTAATTCGACGATTTTCCGCGCCAGATGAACGTGACCGAGCGCGACGCTGCCGCCTTCGCCGCTCCAAATCAACGCCGGATGCTCGACTGTCGGCGATTGGCGATTTTTCGATTCGCGCCACGCCTGCGCCATTTTCGTCGAATAATCGGGAATCAAATCGCCCGTCTGTTTCGGAATTTCCGTATGAATTACGCCCGCTTTTTCGGCAAATTCGCGTCCCAAAATTTGGTCTTGCGTGTTCGGCAGCGCGAAATTAAACGTATAAATTCGCGTTCCCGATTCGCGCAGCGCGCCGACGATACAGCGCGAATCCAGCCCGCCGCTCAAATACGCAATCGTCGCTTTATCCGTTCGCAGTCTTCGGGCGACGGCTTTTTTAAATTCCTCATAAAGCCTTGCGAGAATCGTTTCTTCCGTGTCGTTCGAGGTTTCGATCTTATCCCAACGCCAGTAAAAAGATTTCGAGATTTCTTTGTTTTTAAACTCGACAAGCTCGCCTGCCCGCAGCAGAAAAATATTTTCGTAAGGCGTTCTATCGCTCAGAGCGTAACCGAGTCCGACGATTTCGGAAACTGCCCGCAGATTCATTTTTTTCGGAACCTCGTGGAGTTCTTCGAGAATCCGCAGATGGCTTGCAAAAATTATAAAATCGTCGTCAACGAGATAATAAAGCGGTCGAATGCCGAGCTTATCGGTGATTAAAAAAAGCGAACCGTTTTTATAAATTGCCGCGCAGAAAACGCCTCGCGCTTTGCTTAAAACTTCAAAATCTCGTTGAATTTCAATTAAATCTCGCGCGCGGCTTCTGCCTTCGTCGGTCAGCAAAGGCTCGCCCGCCAGCACCGAAAAATCGCCGTCCGCATCGGCTAGATAACCGCTTTCGCCGAACGCGCCGATGTCAACTTTCACGAAAAAAGCTCGCTCGTTTTCAAATGTTTCACGCTCATCGTCCGCGTTTCTGGAGATCACCCGCGTTAACGATTCACGAAGCTGTCGATTTGGCGCACAATTTTCGCGGCGGCTGTAAATGCCTGCAATGATTGACATATTTTCGTTTCGTTAAGAATTTGAAAATTTAGTTTTTAAGCGTTTGAGCTTTTATCGCCATCGCTGATTAAACCCGAATTTTGTTCGATATGTCTTTCTTGATCTTTACTCGATCACCGATTGCGCCCAACTAAGAAAAGATTCGCTCGACTGTGACGCAGTTTCAGAAAAATCACAACCCAAAAGAGCGTGATTGCAAACGAATTTCCAGAGAATCAAGTTTGATACTCGTAAAAACCTTTGCCGGATTTTCTGCCGAGCCAACCGGCATCAACCATTTTCACGAGCAACGGACACGGACGATATTTTGAATCGGCAAAGCCTTCGTAAAGAACATTCAAAATCGCCAGACAAACGTCGAGACCGATAAAATCGGCGAGCGTCAAAGGTCCCATCGGATGGTTCATCCCGAGTTTCATCACCTCGTCAATCGCTTCTCTGGTCGCCACGCCTTCGTGCAAAGCGAAAATCGCTTCGTTAATCATCGGCATTAACACGCGATTCGAGACGAAGCCGGGAAAATCGTTGCATTCGTGCGGAATTTTGCCGAGCGTTTCTGACATTTCCTTAACTTTTTGAAAAGTTTCGTCGGATGTAGCGATGCCGCGCACGATCTCGACTAATTTCATCAGCGGAACGGGATTGAAAAAATGCATTCCGATTACTTTGCCGGCGCGTTTCGTCGCGCCCGCGATTTTCGTGATGGAAATCGAAGACGTGTTCGTTGCCAAAATCGTTTCCGGCGGACACAGTTCGTCGAGCGTTTGAAAAATCTGCTTTTTAACGTCGAAATTTTCAGTCGCCGCTTCGACAATCAAGGCGCAGTTTTTCAAATCTTCGAAATTCGTCGTCGTTTTAATGCGATTGAGAACCGTCGTTTTATGCTCTTCGGTCATCGTTTCCTTTTTCACGAAACGGTCGAGACTTTTCGTGACGTTCTGAATGCCGCGCTCGACGAGTTCAGCTTTCACATCGCATAAAACAACTTCAAATCCGGCGTTCGCCGCCGTCTGCGCGATACCGTTGCCCATCGTTCCCGCGCCGATTATTCCGATAATTTCATTCATAAATTTTTTGTTTTTTTTAGTTTTAATTAAAAATTTCGTTTCTTTAAAAATAAACCAAGACGACCGCTCCGAACAAATAC
>CAXTMQ010000024.1:0-28147 GCA_964245305.1 uncultured Pyrinomonadaceae bacterium | reverse complement strand
GATTCCGGTTTTATTCTTCGTCGCGTCCGTGCGCCTGCGCGGGCGGGTGCGTGGCTTCGACTGCGGTGAACGGTTCGAGAACTTTATAGCTGTGCGACGCGCCTTTCGGGACGACCCACGAATCGCCTTTTTCCAGTAGAACCATTTGACCTTCGAGATGCAGTTCGGCTTTGCCGGAAAGAACATAGCCGATTGTTTCATAATCGCGCGTCGAATGTTCCTTTTGCTCGTCGGGCTGCTCGTTTTCCCAGAGGCGCATCGCTATTGATTTGCCCGACGCGAGATATTTTTGACCCAATTCGCCGCGCGGCGAATTGCTCGAATCTACTTTCGTTACTGTCGTGTCATTCATAAATTGCTCTCCAAAATTTTTATTTAACTATTGAAGAGCAAGCGATATGCCAGCGTTGAATTTATTGCGAAAGCGTGATTTTGAAGTGACGGAATTTTCGCGCGGTGTTCGATATTCGTGCGCGGTTTAATTTTTTTTCGGCTTATTCGACTTTTTCGACGGCGCGAAATTTTTCTGGGCTGACGGATTTTCATTTCTTGCTTCGGTCGCCGGTTTTGTTATCTCGAAAGCGACGCTTTTCGAGAATTTGCCGTTGACGAAAACATCGAAGCGATAATCGCCCGCCTGCCAATCTTTGTCGGGCGAAGCGTTAAAATTTACGCCGTTTTCGTTGCCTTTGGTCGTATAGCTGACCGAGATGCTTTTCGTTTCGGGTGGCAAACCGACGGCTTTAACGGCGACTAAAATCATTTTTATCGTCGCCGGCTCGGTCGCATTTAATTTGATAAGACAATAAATCGGCGTGTCGGCGGTGGTGAATTTGTCGGTTATTTCGCCCGGATTGCCTTTGCCGTCGTCGCGCGCCAAACTGATTGATTCGACGGCGACCTCCGCCGGGTTTTCAGTCTTTTCAGTCTGACTGATAACGCTCAAAGCCAAAAATGAATAGATAAGGAAAGATAAGACAATTTTCATAAACGTCTCCCGCGAGAAATAAAGTTTTCGACAAACTTTCGTCAATGCCTTGTCTATTGGTGCGGCAACCGCGCTTTTAGTTGCATTAAGCGGGAAAATAATTTCAGCGAACGGGCAGATATTTTTCGATTGCGTCGCTCAAAATCCGAGCGTCGCCGGCTTCGATTGTCTGAATGCCTCTAACATTTTCGAGTCCGCAATTTTTCGACGCGATGACGGGAATTTGGTTGACGACGGCTTGCAGAAGCCGCCGCGGTTTATGTTCGACGAACGCGGGCAAAACTATCAGGTCGGCTCGTTCGAGCCAATCATCGTCGCCTTTTTCGCAGTCAATCCTGCCCCAAAAGTCCGCGCCTTCGAGTTCCGCGCCGAGTATAAGCAGTTTGACATCGAGATTTCGCAGAGCGTCGCGCAGCTCGTAACAGCCTTTGCGTCCGACTGTCGAAGTCGGAAAAACGACGGTAAATTTTTCGTTTTTCTTTTTATCGAGCTTTTTCGCGGCAGGCATTTTCCAGTCAAGCAGCGTCGCGCGCTTTCCGAAAAGCGCGGCGATTGCCGTATGCGCGGTGATGATGCGTTCGGCGTTTTCGAGAGCTTCAATTTCGGCTTCGACAATTTTTTCATCGGCGCGAAAATCGCCGAGCGTTTGGCTCGACGGGTGAAGCGCGGCGGCGCGATCTAAAGTTTTCTGTAATTCGCGCACCGGCAATGCCGACATCAAAACGTCGAAAGTTCTGCCGCCGAGCGCGCCGCTTTGCCATAAAAAAGGCAAAAGATTTTGCGCGACGACGAGATGCGTTTGGTCATAACGCAGAGATTTCGCATAATTTTCGGCGAGTTTTCGATACATCGCCAGCAGATTCGTTTGCCGCGCCGCGCCCTGCGCCGCAAGTTTTCGTGATTTGTACGAGCGTTCGAGCGTTATCAACAAACTTTGATTGACGCGCTCGAAATCGTTTGTCGTCCACGCATAATTCGCCTTTCCGAAACGCTTTCCGTCGAGCGGAACAAACAAAAAATCTTTGTCTGTTTTCGTCTTTTGAACGTATTCGTCAAATTCCGGCGCGAATTCGTCAACGAGAAAAGCCGTCCGCCCGAAATTTTTGTGCGCGTCCGCTTTCAAACTCCGAAAACAGCTTTCCACGCCGCACGTCGCGCAGGAATTCGGTTTCTGAACGTCGGTTTTTGAGTTTCGGTTTTCAGAGATTAAATTTGAAATTTGAATGAAATTCTTTTTCGGCGCGTCACTCATAAATTTAACGCGCAGATGATCTTTGCCGAGACGCGCTTCGATGTGAAAAGCGCGGTCGGAGCGAAAACGCAAATCTATGTAATTCCAGAAAACCGTCGCGTCGCGCCCTTTTTCGGCGAGCGAACCGGCAATGATTTGCGAATGCGCGTGGCGTTCGACGATTTCAAAATTCGCCTTCAAAGCCGCGTCGTAAAGCGCGTTCGACAACTGACACAAACCGCCGCCGACGCTCGGAATCAGACAGCCTTCGCGCAGTTCGCGTCCTTCGACAAAGCCGCGTCTTGCCGTCGCTTGTCCGACGTGTTTCCAGAAACTGAAAACTGCGCCGGCGGGAATTTCCAAACGGTTCAGACGCTTGATTGCGACACGCAGATTCTCGACTTTTCCGGCGAGCAGAAACAATTCTTCCGGCGCGGTTTCCGTCCACAGAGGCGTTTTCGATTCGGCGACGACAAATTTCTCCGCCGGATTTTCCGCTTGCGGAAATCGTTTGATTTTGCGGTCGAGAGCGTTTTCAAATCCGCGTTTTAATTGCAGAAGCGAGCTTTTGCCGCGAAAAATCAGAATTTGAGCAATCGTGTGAATCGTATTTTCCTGTTTCATTTTCGATAAAAATATCAGCCGCCGGAAGATTTGTGATAAATTACAACAATTATGAAAATTTACCTAACGCTTTTTACGTTTTCTCTGGCATTTTTATTGACGTTCGCGGCGAGCGTTATTGCTCAATCAAAGAGCGGCGACGCGAAAATCAAAGGCGAAATTCAAAAGGTTTTGACCGACCAAACGGCGGCGTGGAACGCGGGCGACATCGAGGGATTTATGAAAGGCTACTGGGATTCGCCCGAATTGATTTTCGTCTCCGGCGACAACGTCACGCGCGGCTGGCAGCCGACCGTTGACCGCTACAAAAAAAATTACGATTCCAAAGCGAAAATGGGCGCGCTGACATTCTCCGATTTGCAGATTGACGTTTTATCGAAAGATTCGGCAGTCGCGCTCGGCAGTTGGTCGCTCAAACGAGAATCGGACAATCCGCACGGCAAATTTACATTGATTTTCCGAAAATTCAAAGATGGTTGGAAGATTATTCACGATCATACGAGCTGACCGCGTTCGACGATTTTTCTCGGCGGACTACGACCGACAATCAAAATTTTAGCGGAATGCGGTTTGCTCTATTGGATTCTACTGTTTGATTTCAGAACAAATCTACGAAAAAAAGGGAAGTTAAATTATGGAAGACAGAAAATTAGAATCAATCGAGAAATTCAAAAAATTAACCGAAGGCATTGATTTTTGTATGCTGACGACGATTAACGGCGGACAGCTTCGCTCGCGTCCGATGTCTACGCAGGAAATGGACGAAAACGGCGATTTGTGGTTTTTTACGAGCGACGCGACGCACAAAATTGACGAAATCGAAGCCGACAACCGCATCAATGTCGCTTACGCGAAGCCCGACGACAATACATACGTTTCGGTTTCGGGCGGCGGGCAGATTTCCAAAGACCGCGAAAAAATCGAAAAACTTTGGAATCCGATTTTGAAGGCGTGGTTTCCCGAAGGGCTTGACGATCCGCATTTGTGCCTTTTGAAGGTTTCGGTTGAAGAAGCCGAATATTGGGATTCGCCGAACTCGAAGATCGTCCAGCTTTACGGTTTCGTCAAAGCGATGGTGACGGGCGAACCGGCGAAGGGCGGCGAACACGGCAAGGTCAATTTGTAGAATAATTGATAATGAATAGTTGATAGTGGATAATGAAGCGCAAGTTTCGTTATCCATTTTTCGTTTTCGGGAGAATTTTATGAAAAGAATTTTCGTCTGTTTCGCTCTGTTTATTTTTTGTTCGACGGCGTTCGCGCAGGAAAAGAAAAATGCGCCCGCCAATTACACGATTCAGCAATACTTGAATATCAAATCCGCATCATCGCCGACCATTTTGTCCGGCGGCGAGCGGCTTTTTTATTTGACGAACGTCACGGGAACGTCGCAAATTTGGGCGATTGATTTGCCGGACGGACAGCCGAAGCAAATCACGAATTACGACGACAACGTCTCGTTCGTCAAATTCGCGCCCGACGGCAGCGGCGCGGTTTTCGGCAAAGCCATTGGCGGCAATGAAAACACGCAGTTTTATTGGATGAAACCCGACGGCACGGGAATCAAGGAATTAACCGCGAATCCGCAAGTTCGTTATAATTTCGGCGATTGGTCGGCGGACGGCAAGCGCGTTTATTATGCTTCAAATAAGCGCGATAAAAATTATTTCGACGTTTACGCGATGAATGTTTCCGACAGCAAAGAAGAATTGATTTATCAGCAAAACGGCAACAACGATTTCGCCGCCGTGTCGAAAGACGGCAGCAAGATCATCATCTCGCGCGACGGCATTGAGTTGAGTTTGGACAATAATCTTTATTTGATTGACGCGAAAACTAAAAAAGAAACTTTGATTACGCCGCATACGGGCGCGAGCGCGTTCAGCGATGTCGAATTTTTGCCCGACGGCGATTCGATTGTTTTGACGAGCGATCAGAAACGCGAATTCGGTTCGTTAGCGCAGATCGATAATTTGCGCGACGACGGCAAAAATGCAATCGTTGTCGCCAAAGACGCGCCCGATTGGGACATCGAGGCGGTCAAAGTTTCGCCCGCCGGAAACACACTCGCTTACACCGTCAACCGCGACGGATTTTCCGAGTTGAATCTGCGGAAAATCGAGGTCAACGGCAAGCCGCTGATTTCAAATTTCAACTTTAAGCTGGAAACGGTAAAACTTCCCGCGCAGGGCATCGTCGGCGGTTTGACGTTTTCCGAAGACGGCAAATTTTTAGCGTTTTCGTTTGCGAGCGCGAAATATAATTCCGACGTTTGGCTTTACGATTTGCAGTCGAAACGGTTGACGCAAATCACGAAAAGCTCGCGTTCGGATATTCCCCAAGAATCGTTTGTCGAACCGCAGTTAATTAAATTCAAATCGTTCGACGGACGCGAAATTCCGGCTTGGTATTATAAGCCGAAACCGCCTTATGGTTGGGGTTTTATTGAAGGGAATATGACCGATGAAGCAAAGGAAAGAATACGGAAGCAAAAGGAATTCCGCGTCATCGTGAGCGTTCATGGCGGACCCGAAGGGCAGGAGCGTCCGGGATTTAATCCGCTTTATCAATTCTATCTGTCGCGCGGTTACGCGATTTTGGCGACGAACGTGCGCGGCTCGACCGGTTACGGCAAAACTTTCACGCACGCGGACGACGTTCGCAAACGCGAAGATTCGGTCAGAGATTTGGCTTCGGCGGTCGAATGGCTGAAAACTTCGGGCGGCGCGGACGCGAAACGAATCGCCGTGATGGGCGGCAGTTACGGCGGTTATATGACCCTCGCGGCGATAACCCTTTATCCTGACTTGTGGGCGGCGGCGGTTGATACGGTCGGCATTGCGAATTGGGAAAGTTTTCTGAAAAACACGAGCGGTTATCGCCGACGCCAGCGCGAAGTTGAATACGGAATGCTCGACAAAGACGTTGATTTTTTACGCTCGATTTCGCCGCTCGCCAAAGCCGACAAAATCAAATGTCCGCTGTTCGTCATTCAGGGCAAAAACGATCCGCGCGTCCCATACACCGAAGCCGAACAAATCGTCAAAGCCGTCAAAGACAAAGGCGGAATCGTCCAATACAAACTTTATGACGACGAAGGACACGGCATCTCGAAACTGAAAAATCGCCTTGATTTATATCCGCAGGTCGCCGATTTTTTAGATAAATATATGAAATGAAAAGGAACGAGGGACGAGAGACAAGAAACAAAGGAAGAGTGATAATACGGTCGAGTTTTACGATTAATTATTTGGCTCTTGCTTTCGGCGTATCACTCGTCCCTCGTCTCTTCTCTCTTCTTTTCACAATTCTCATTCTCATTCCATATTTTGGGCGTAGGGTAATCAAAGGCTGCGCGGCGACGCGCTGTTCGGGCATCAGGGATAATTTCCACCGTCTGCCGAGATTAGCCAGCAGCAGAACGCCTTCCATCCAGGCGAATTGTTCGCCGATACAGCTTCGCACGCCTTTGCTGAAAGGAAAATAAATGAATTTGTTGCCGGCTTCTTTGATTGACAAATTTTCCCAGCGTTCGGGAATGAAATCGTCGGGATTTTCCCAGAAACGCGCGTCCCGGTGCGTGACGAATTGGCTTGCCAGAACGAGCGATTTTGCTTTGACTTCGTAGCCGTTAAACTCGTGATCTTCAATCGCAAGTCGTCCGAGCGTCCAGGCGGGCGGAAACATTCGCATTGATTCGGCGAGAACGAATTCCGTGTATTTCAAGCGCGGATAATCTTCGGGCGTTAAATTTTTATCGCTTAAAACTTCGTCGAGTTCGCGGTGAAATTTCGCTTCGGTTTCGGGGTTTTGCGACAAAAGATAAAACGTCCAGGTTAAAGCATTGGCGGTCGTTTCGTGTCCGGCTAAAAAAAGCGTCAGGCATTCGTCGCGGATTTGTTTGTCGGTCATCGCGCCGCCGGTTTCTTCGTCCTGCGCGAGAAGAAGCATCGAAAGCAGATCGCCCGTGTCCTCGCCGGAAGCGCGGCGTTCGTTGATGATTTTGTAAATTATTTCGTCGAGCGTTTGGCGAGCGCGTTTTAATCTTTTGACCGGCGGCAAGGGAAGTTTTTCAAGAATTTCCGAAAACGGAAAAAGCATAAAATTAAACATCGAAACAATCGTGTTCATCGCCGCGCCGACTTCCGCCGCGTCGGTTTCGACGTTCGCGCTGAACAGAGTTTTCCCAACGATATTCAACGTCAAACGCATCATTTCGCGGTCAATATCCCGAACGTCGCCGTCTTGCCATTCATCGGAAATCTTGTCGGAAAATTCGATCATCGCCTTGGCATATTCGGCAATTCTGGCGCGGTGAAACGCGGGCTGAATCATCCGCCTTTGGCGCAGATGAAATTCCTTCTCGCTCGTCAGCAAACCTTCGCCCAAAAGACCTTTCGCCCTTTGCAAAGCGCGACCTTTGACGAATTTATGATTGCTCGTGATCAGCAAATCGCGGATCAATTCGGGATGATTGATAAAAAATGCCGGAACTTTGCCGACGCGAAAAGCCGTTACATCGCCGAGCTTTGATAATTTAGTCAGGAACTCAATCGGACTTTTGCGGAAAGAACGAAAATGTCCGCCGATAAAATCGGTTTTGACGGTCGGCGGCGAAATTTGTTTGGCAGTTTTCATTGCTTCGATTTTAGTCTTTTAGAAATTTCCGCGCAAAACTGATATTTTTAAAGAATTATGACAGAAGCCAAAGCAAAAAAAGTGAAACCGGATATTCGCGCGATTACGCGACTTGTGCCGCCGAGCGGCAATCTCGTGCAGGGACAATCGGAACTGCCGATTGATCAGACGCTCGCCGACGAAGCTTATCGGATTATTTCCGCCAGCCAGAATCATTACGGCGGTTCGGAAGGCGATATAAATTTGCGAAAAGCGGTTGCCGAGAAAATCAAAAAATATAACGGCATCGAAGTTGATGTGGACAAACAGCCGCTCGAAATAATGATTACGAACGGCGGCACGGGCGCGTTGATCGGCATCGCGCAATCGTTTCTGCGCGGCAAATCCGCGCTGGTTTTCGAGCCGTATTATCCGTATCATCGCAAAATTTTGGAAGAGTTCGGCGGCAAAACCGAGACGTTTGAATTAAACGAAAATCTGACGTTCGAGAAAGACGCGCTTATTCAGAAATGCAAAGAATTAAAAGACCGAAGCGATTTTCCTTTAAAGGCGATTATTGTCTGTACGCCCGCTAATCCGAGCGGAAAAGTGATGACGCAGACCGAACTCGAAGCGATTGCTGAAGTTGCCAAAGAACTCGATTTAATGGTCGTCTCCGACGAAGTTTATGAGCATTACGTCTACGGCGAAAATCCGCATATTCCGATTGCGACGCTGCCGGAAATGTGGGAGCGCACCGTCACGGTCAATTCGTTTTCCAAATCGTGGAACATTTCCGGCTGGCGTTTGGGTTACGCGTACGGTCCGGGAAATTTAGTTCAGCCGATTAACAACGTCGCCAACATCGTCAACGTCTGTCCGGCAACGCCTCTGCAAGCCGCGCTCGCCAAAGTTTTGATGAGCGACGCGGATTATTATACGAAACTGCGCGACAAATTCGACGCGAAACGCCGATTCGCTTCGGAAGAATTAACGAAACTCGGCTTTCAAATTTACAATTCCGGCTCGGCTTTTTACCTTTGGACGCGCATCCCCGAAGAATTTGACGACGCGATAAAATTCAACGAAAAATTGATGGAAAACGGTGTCGGCGCGACTCCGGGCAGCGCGTTCGCCGATTCGGACGATTGGGACGCATATATGCGAATCTGCATCGCCCGCGAAGACGCGATTCTCGAAGGCGCGCTGGAGAAAATCAAAACGGCGTTGCAGTAAATTCAGCCGGTTAAATTTAACAACTCGAACAAAATCAGCCGAATCAAAAAGAGCGATGAAATTTTTCAAAAAATTACTCAAATGGTTCGGTTATTTTACGCTCGTCGTGTTTTTGATGGCGGCGGGCTTTTATCTTTATCTCGCTATGCAGACAGGCAAATCGGCTGAAGCGCGGACGATTTTTCAAAATGAAAAATCGAATCGTCCGCTTGTTTTCGCGCATCGCGGCGGCGGCGGACTTTTTCCCGAAAATACTTTGGAAGCGTTTGAATATTCGGCGCGAATGGGCGCGGACGTTCTCGAACTCGACGTGCATTCGACATCGGACGGAACGCTCGTCGTAATGCACGACGGCTCGGTTGACCGCACGACGAACGGGCGCGGGCGCGTGTCGGAAATGACGCTCGCCGATTTGAAAAAGCTCGACGCGGGCTATCTTTTTACAAATGACAACGGCGCGACTTTTCCGTTTCGAGGGAAAGGGATTGCGATTCCGACCTTGCGCGAAATTTTTGAAAAATTTCCGCAGACGACTTTTAACGTCGAACCGAAACAGGCAACGCCTTCGATTACGAAACCGCTCTGCGAAATGATTCGGCAATACAAAATGACGGACAAAACAATCGTCGGTTCGTTTCGCCAAACGGCGGTTGACGAGTTTCGCGCATTTTGCCCCGAAGTCGCCACGTCAGCCACGCCCGCCGAAGTTTCGGAATTTCTGGCGATGTATAAAACCGGCATCGCCGATTCTTACACGCCGCCGTTTCAGGCTCTGCAAGTTCCCGTGAATGCGAGCTTTCTGAACGTCGTTTCAAAAGATTTCGTCGAAGCCGCGCACCGCCGAAATTTGCAGGTTCACGTTTGGACGATCAATGACGCGGACGAAATGCGGCGACTGCTCGAGATAAATGTTGACGGAATTATGACCGATTATCCCGACCGATTATTAAATCTGCTCGGACGCGCGTCGAAGAATTGACGATGCGGCGATTGGATTTTAAAACGCGAAAATAAAGGCGGCGTGAATTTGAAAAATATCACGCCGCCTTTATTTTACAAAATTTAAGCCACGCCGTTTTGCGCGATAACTTGTTTATAAAAATCCGCGCTTAATTTCGGCGTTCGTTTCTGCGTTTGATAATCAACGTAATGCAGACCGAAACGATTCGTGTAGCCGTCCGCCCATTCAAAATTGTCCATCAAACTCCACAAAAAATAACCTTTCACGGGAACGCCTTCGCTCGTCGCTCTCTGCAATTGCGACAGATAATTTCTGAGATACATCACGCGGTCGGTATCATAAACTTTGCCGTCAGCCGCCGGAATATCCGACGACGAGCAGCCGTTTTCGGTAATGTAAATCTCGTTCGCGCCCCAGATTTTATTGACGTGGCGCGGTCCCCAATAAAGTGCTTCGGGTCCGATGGAAAGCCACGGCGAAAGCATATGCGGATACGATGCCGGAGGCGGAACGACCGCGAAACCTTGTTTTGAATTATCGGCGCGAACGTATGTCGGCGTGTAGATATTGATGCCGACGAAATCGAGCGGACTCGAAATTGTTTTCAAATCTTCGGGCGTAAATTTCGGCGCGTCTTTACCGGCAGTTTCGAGATAAAGATCGGTATATTTGCCTTCCTGAATAACGGTCATATATTGCGCGTTGACCTGCCGCGTCGCTTCGGTCGCGGCTTTGATGTGTTCCGGCGTTTCGATGACCGGACAGCAAATCACCATATTTTCCGCCAACCCGATTTTCGTTCCCGTTTTCGCTTTCGCGCGAATCGCCTGAACCGCCAGACCATGACCTAAAACGGCGTGATGGCGCGTTTGATTGAATCTGGCGGGCGGCAATTTCAAGCCGGGCGCGTGAATTCCGATGCGATAACCGAGTTCGACGAACGCGCCGAATTCGTTGATGGTGAAAAAATGTTTGACGCGATCCGACAATCTTTCGGCGACGTAACCGGCATAATTGCCAAACGCTTCCGAAGTTTCGCGCGATTCCCAGCCGCCGTTTTTGTCCTGCAAAACTTGCGGCAAATCCCAGTGATAAAGCGTCGCAAACGGCTCGATTCCGTTCTTCAAAAGCTCGTCAACCAATTTGTTGTAAAAATCCAAACCTTTCGGATTCGGCGTGCCTGTTCCGTTCGGGAAAACTCTCGACCAAGAAATCGAAAAACGATAACTTTTCACGCCGAGCGATTTCATCAACTGAACGTCTTCCTTGTAACGATGATAATGATCGTCGGCGACATCGCCCGTCGCGCCGTTGACGGTTTTTCCGGGCGTTTTTGAAAAAGTGTCCCAGATCGAAGGCGTACGCCCGTCTTCATTAAACGCGCCTTCGACCTGATACGAAGCCGTCGCGCTGCCCCATAAAAACCCGTCGGGAAATTTTCGAGCCGAATTATTTTGACTGACCGCCGATTTTTCTTCGTTCGCCGAAGCGTTTCCCTTAACCGAGTTTGCCGACGCGCCGAGCGCGGCTGCGCCCATAATTTTTGCAAAATTACGCCGCGAAAATTTCATTGATTTTCTCCTGTTGATTTGTTTGATTTAAAACCGCTTGGTCAGAGAAATTTTGCTTTATAGAATTCAATTTGTAAAGAATTATCGACAATATTTGAAATAGTTTTAATCGTTTAGCGGTTATTATTCGATTTCATCAATCCTTTTTTCTTCGCTTCGAGCAGAATTTTCCATCGGCGAATTTGTGAAAGCGCACGAATTTGTAAAATAAACCACGGGTCGGCGGCAAATGCCGAACGGATTTCGTCTTCGTTTATCGCGTCAAAGACAAGTAGAACTTCGTCTTCGCCCTCGCCGATTAGTCCGCCCAGCAGGATGAATCCGTCGGCGGTCCATTGATCCATCAGCGCGGCGTGTTCATTCCAATACGCTTGAGAGCGCATCGGCTCGCCCGGATTCCATCCTTTGCCTTTTTTCAGCGTTACCGCAAACAGTGTCTCCTTTTTTATCGAGTGCGAATGTTTTTTCATTGAAGTCAAACGTGTGCCGTGGAAGGCGGCAAATCCGCGCCGCGTAAAACCAAATCTCTCGTAAAACCGCCGCGCGCGGCAAAAACGCTCCGGTACTTAAAGTCAAAATCTCAAATTTACTGCCGACGGCGTAATTTTCGATTTACGTTAATAATTGGTCGCCGACCGAGTTACTTGTTTATGTCCTGTCCGGCTTCGAGTTTCCTCAGCAGTTCATTCAGATTATTCTTTTGGTCACTTGGCGCGACGGCGAGCGCGGCTTTGATTTCGTTCCGCGCCTCGTCGAATTTGCCCTGCGCGCTATACATTCGAGCCAATCCGTCGTGCACAAACCAAAGTTCGGGATGTTTTTTCGCGTTCTCGCGGAAAATCTTAAACGCTTCATCACTGAGTTTTCGAGTCAACAGCTCACGCGCGAACTGTTGAACTTGAAGCGGCGTTCCAAGCTCCAACGCTTTTTTCTGCGCGACGGCGGCTTCGCTTTGGCGGTTGAGTGCCGTTAAGACTTTCGACTTCGTTATTTCGTTTTCAAAGCGATCTTCCGTTTCGATTGATTTTTCCGCATACGCCAGCGCGTCGTTCAGATCGATTTTTTCCGCAAGCAGATAATTAGCCGCGTCGTCCCAACTCATCCACGTATAGCGCGAAAGCGTACGAAGCTGTTTCTGCAAACTTTCCCGAACTCTTTCGTGAACATCTACCGTGATCTTGAAAGAAACTTCGATTTTCTCCCATTTCAATTTAACCGTCGCCGAATCCGGCTGCAGCTCGTCGAATTCAAAGGTCAGCGCATCGTGCATTTCCGCCGGTTTCGGCTTCACGCTGACACGAAGCGCGTCTTCTTTTTCGTCGTAGGTAAAAGAACCCCAAGAAGTTGAATTCCTCGAAAAAATAATCGCCCATTCATCGGCATTCGGAATTGTGTGCAGTCCGTAGCTTCCTTTGTCGAGCGATTTTCCTTCGATCATTACCGGATCGCTGAATGTGATCGTCGTGTTGAGATTCGCGCCGGTGCGCCACACTTTACCGTATGGAACCAAGCCGTCCCAAATCTTTCGATTATTCACGAGCGGTCGGGAATATTTAATGGTAACATCAGTAACTCCGATTCTTTGCGTAATCTCCGCGGATTGACTCCGAAGCGGCAGGTCGAGAACGAATGACTGCGCCGGCGTTACGCTCAATGCGGCTGCCAGCAACAGGCAGAATAAAAATCCCTGCAAGATTGTTTTATACATAGTATTTCCTCTTAATCTTTTATCCACGTGTCCGTCGCAATCCAGTTCACTTCCCAAGTCTTGCCGCCGTCGTCGGAAAACGCCTGCTCGAAACGGCACGAGTCCGGCGTGATGTCGAAAATGACGAACTGCGACAGAATCATCCGCCCGTTAAAATCTTCCCGGCTGTAAAATTCGCCGCGCCCGTCTTTGAATTCTCCGATGGTCGGCGTTGTCATTACGCCGCCTTTGACGTTTGAAAAATTCAAGCTCCATTGACGTGATTCGGGACTGTAAAGCCGCAGACTCAAGGCTTCGATGCGACCTGCCGAACCTTTGACATCGAGTTCGACGAGGTTAGCGCGTCCGTCCCAAACTTTTTTGACGACGGTCGTGCCTTCGTATTCGACCCAATCGGTCGAGCCGGACAAAGGTTTGACGAGCCGTTTGAGATGCGTTTTCCACGTTCCGATTTCAAAGTCGAAATCCTTCTGCCCGTCACGCTGTTTGGTTGGCGGCTGTGAAATCATCTTTGAATTTGTTTGGGCGAAGCTCTGATGATTTTGAAATAAAATTACCGCGCCGCCTAATAAAAAATAAGCCGGCAAATGTTTTAATATTTTCATTGGTTTTTTTGCGTTTATACGACAGCTCCGAAAATTTAAATTCTTCGTTTGACTGAATTTTTATTTCGTTTCTTCTTTCGTCCGCGTGAACGTCATTATCCAATTCGTTTCCCAGGTTTTACCGCCGTCGTCCGAAAATGCCTGTTCAAAGAGACTGGAATTCGGGGTGATTTCGGAAAAACTGTTGCGGGCTAAAATCATTCTGTCGTTAAATAATTCGTGACTGTAAAATTCGCCGCGCCCGTTTTTGAATCCGCCGGTCATCGGTGTCTGCAAAAAATTGTCGCTGCCGTTTGCCCAGTTAAGACTCCACTGACGCGATTCGGGATTGTATAACCGCAGCCCCAAACCTTCGATGCGTCCCGCCGCACCGCTGACATTGAGTTCAAACAAACTGGCGCGACCGTCCCAAACTTTTCGGACTACTGAAACGCCGTCATATTCGACCCACTCGCTCGAACCGGTCAAAGGCTTCCGAAGTCGCTTGATATGAGTCTTCCAGGTGCCGAAATGGAAATCAAAATCACGCTGTCCGTCCCGCGCTTCGACCGGCTGATTTATCTTCGGCGACTGTGCGAAGGAATTTACAGGCTGCAAAATCACGGTAAAACTTAGTAACAAAAAATACATTCGTAAATATTTCACAAACTTCATACCGCCTCGCTGAATTGTTTTTATCTTTTATCTAAAATAAAATTTACTTGGATTTTACGGCTTCGTCTTTGACCCGCGTATAAATATTTATCCAATTGGTTTCCCAGGTTTTGCCGCCGTCGTCGGAAAACGCCTGCTCGGAACGCCCTGAATTCGCCGTTAAAGGAATAAAAATAAAGCGCACCAAAATCATTCTGCCGTTAAATTCTTCTTGATCGTAAAATTCGCCGCGCCCGTTTTTGAATTCGCCATACATCGGTACGCTCAAAGCTCCCGAACTGCTGCTCGAGAAAGTGTTCGTCCATTGCCGGGTTTGCGGATTATAAAGACGCAGGGCGAAGAATTCCAGCTTTCCCGACGAACCGTCAACCAAAACTTCCGCCAGATTAGCTTTGCCGTCCCAAATCTTGCGGCAGACGACCGTCCCGTTAAGCTCTGTCCAGACGGTCGAACCTGTCAGCGGTTTTTGAAGCCGCGAGATTTTGACGTTCCAATTTCCGAGTTCCCAATCGAAGTCGTGCTGTCCGTCGCGCGGCTGGACGGCTTGCCGCAGATTCGTTTTTAAAACATCCGCTTCTGTTTGACTAAATCCCGGTAAAGTCTGCGCGACAATAAATAAACCGCATGCTATAAGAAATGACGATAAATTTTTAACTGCTTTCATTAAAATTCTTTCTTCTCCTTAAATGTTAGTGGAGATTGTAATTGCAAATTGGTGTTAAGAAAAGTGCCAATTTTTGACAATTTCACAAGACCAATGCACACTTATCGGATATGTCGTATTCACCGTTTATCGCGCTCGACGAAGAATCTGTTGTTCCTCTTTATCAGCAGATTTACGAAATAATTCGTCGTTCGATTTTGTCGGGCGAATTTTCTTCGGGCAAACAACTGCTCGCTTCCCGCGCTCTGGCAAAACAACTAAGCGTTTCGCGGGTAACGGTCAATAGTGCCTATGATCAGCTTCTTGCCGAAGGTTATCTCGAAAGCAGGATCGGCGCGGGAACTTTCGTCGCCGCGCATTTGCCGGAAGAATTTATCAACACGCCGCGCGTTAAAAATCAGAAAAATTGGACGGAAATTCCGAAACGCGACTTAAAATTTTCCAATTACGGAAAAAATATTTTTCGGGAAAGTTTAACGATTCTGCGAAATAATCAAGCTACGACCGCCGTCGCGTTTCAGCACGGACTGGCGGCGATTGACGAATTTCCTTTCAACATCTGGACAAAGCTGGTGAATAAAATTTACCAGACGCTGCCGCGCGACGATTTCGGCTACGGCGACGCGGCGGGCTTTTATCCTTTACGGAAAGCGATTGCGATTTATCTAAAATCCGCCAGAGCCGTAAACTGCTCGCCCGAACAAATTATTATTACGACCGGAGCGCAGCACGCCTTCGATTTAATCGGCAGAGTTCTCCTCGAGCGCGGAGAAAAAGTGTTAATCGAAAATCCTTGTTATACAGGCGCGAGACAGGTTTTTGAATCTTTTGAAGCCGAATTGATTCCCGTGCCGGTTGACGAAAACGGTTTGAATTTAGCCGCACTCAAGGAAAAGCAGAAGGCGCGAATTGTCGCCGTTACGCCGTCGCACCAATTTCCGCTCGGCGTAACGATGAGCGTCGCGCGCCGTCTGCAGATTCTCGAATGGGCGAAAAGAAACGAAGGCTGGATCGTCGAAGACGATTACGACAGCGAATTTCGCTATGAAGACCACCCGCTCGCGTCCTTGCAGGGACTTGACCGCGACGGGCGCGTTCTTTATATCGGCACGTTCAACAAAATGATTTTCCCCGCGCTGCGTTTGGGCTGTTTGGTGGTGCCGCCGGATTTGGCAGAAACTTTGACGGCTGCCCGCGCGCTCAGCGGTTCGCGCGCGTCAACCATCGAGCAGGCGACGCTTGCCGAATTTATCAACGAAGGTCATCTGACGCGCCACATTCGCCGGATGCGAAATCTTTATCAACGGCGACAGGAAATTTTAATTGCGGAAGTTGAAAAACATCTCGCCGGAAGATTAGAGGTTAAAAAATCCGTGTCGGGAATGCACGTTATCGGCTGGCTGCCAAAAGGCGCGGACGATCAAGAAATTTCGGAAAAAGCGGCAACTCTCGGACTTAAAGTTTCCGCTGTTTCGGCATATTCATTAACTAAAATCGAGCGCGGCGGACTTATTCTGGGCTATACAGCCGTAGACGAAGCTCAAATTAAAAAAGGCGTACGGCAATTAGCTAAGATATTGTAAAACTCTAAATTTGCAGAAAACTGATTTGAATATCTGTGAAAATTCAATATGAAAATAGTAGAATCAATGCGACTAATAATTTATTACTCTCGATGTTTGGTTTTGTCGTTACGGCGAGCAGCGCGGGAAACGAAAATCAAACGATTCGGAAACGCGGCTTTTTCGATAATCACGCCGAAGAAAAAATGCCGGAAATCGCGCTGTTTTCATTCGTCTGTCAAATCAATAAAGCTTTTATTCAATAAAAGGCAACTCGGATTAATACTGAGTGTTTTGAGTGATACAATACTTTTTGTTTTATAATCAACAGCACTCCAAAACAATGAATAACTGTAATAAAATAAAGCATTTATGCACTATCATTTAATCGGAATCTGCGGCACGGCGATGGCTTCGCTTGCCGGAATGTTACAGGCGCGCGGACATAAAGTTACGGGTTCGGATCAGAATGTTTATCCGCCGATGTCAACGCAGTTGGAAAAATTAGGGATCAAGATTTTAAGCGGTTATCAAGCGGAAAATGCCGACATCGGCGCAGACTGTACGATTGTCGGGAACGCGATTTCGCGCGGCAACGCGGAATTGGAAGAAGTTTTAAATCGCAAACTAATTTATCGTTCGCAGGCGGAAATCGTCAAGGAAGAATTTATTCGCGGTCGCCGCAGTTTGGTGATTGCCGGAACGCACGGCAAGACGACGACAACGAGTATTGCGACGTGGATTGCGGAAGTCGGCGAATTGAATCCGTCGTTTCTGGTCGGCGGCATCGTCCAGAATTTCGGCGCGTCGTTTCGAATCGCGGAAAGCGATTATTTTATTATCGAAGGCGACGAATACGACACGGCTTATTTCGATAAAAAGCCGAAATTTATGCACTATCTGCCCGAAACGGCGATTGTCAACAACATCGAATTCGACCACGCCGATATTTATCACGATTTGCGCGAAATCAAATTTCAATTTTCGCGGCTGATGAATCTCGTGCCGTCTAACGGGCGTTTGATTGTCGGCGTTGATTCGCCGGTGGCAAGGGAAGTTTTGGAAGAAATGAAAGGGAAACTTCACACAAATATCGAGACTTTCGGAACGTCAGATGATGCGAAATGGCAAGCCAGATATATTGATTTTTCCGATGAGATGACGCGCTTTACGATTTTTAAAGACGGACATAAATTCGGCGGGTTTGAAACGAATTTGATCGGCGAATTTAACGTCAGAAATTGTCTTGCGGTGATTATCGCGGCGGACGCTTGGGGCGTTTCGCAGGAAAAAATTCGTGAAGCTCTGCAAACTTTTAAGTCCGTCAAAAGGCGCGTCGAGATTCGCGGCGTGGAAAAAGGCGTAACTGTGATTGACGATTTCGCGCATCATCCGACGGCGGTCGAAGAAACATTGAAAGCGTTGAAAACGAAATACAAAGGCAAACGATTAATCGCCGTTTTCGAGCCGCGTTCGTGGTCTTCGCAGCTGGCGGTTTTTCAGGAACAATATCAAAAGGCGTTTGCCTACGCCGATTATGTAATTATCGCGGGCGTTTACAACACGTCGAAAGCGTCGGAACTCGGAAAAGTTCTCGACACCGAAGAACTCGTCAAAGACATCGAATTGACCGGCAAACCTTCGTTCAGCTTTCCCGATGCCGATTCAATTGTCGAGCATCTCGCGCCCGAATTAAAGACGGGCGATGTGGTGGCGATTATGTCGAACGGCGGTTTCGGCGGAATTCACGATAAAATTCTCGATATTTTAAAAAAATAATCGGGTTAGGCGTGTTTATCAAGCGTTTTGCTTGCCTAAAACCGAAAAAAAATGCACACTATTCAAAGTTTTGCTCTCAAGAGTGTCTCTGGTAGATACGTCCGTTCAAGATAAGGCGAGCGACGGTTTTGGTTCGGTTGGAGAGTTTGGTTATTTTGAAGCAGCTTCGTTTTATAAGGCATCGCAAAAAGGTCGGGCGCGTCGCGGATCGCTAGAGAAAGATTTCAAGCATTTCCTTCCCTAAAAAAAGTTCAAGCCAGCCTTTGCTTCGTTCACACAGAAAATTAAGGAAAAATTTAATAATGAGTACAAAACTTTATGTCGGAAATTTGGCGTTTGGCGTAACCAGCGACGATTTACACGAGCATTTTGCTCAAGCGGGAGCGGTTGAATCGGCGAAGGTCGTTGAAGACCGCGACACGGGACGCTCGCGCGGCTTCGGCTTTGTCGAAATGTCATCGTCGGAAGAAGCGCAGGCGGCAATCGAGCAGTTTAACGGGCAGGATTTTGAAGGGCGCAATTTGGTCGTCAACGAAGCCCGTCCGCGTGAAGAAGGCGGCGGCGGCGGAAATCGCGGCGGCGGCGGCGGACGCGGCGGTTACGGCGGCGGCGGCGGACGCGGCGGAAATCGCGGCGGCGGCGGCGGCGGACGCGGCGGCGACAATTATTCGCGCTGGTAATTTTTTAAGGTAAAAATAAAAAGGCGAAAGGCAAAAGTGAAGATTAAAATCCAAACTTTCGCCTTTCGCCTTTTTATTTTTTGCCTTCAATTCGTTCTTCCTTTGAATTGCGCGAGCGCGAGAACGATTTCGTCAATTGCGGCTTCGCGCTGGCGCGAATTGTTCACGCCGTTGACGAGAATCGAAAAAACGAGCCGTTCGCCGGCGGCGGTCGTGACATAACCGGACAGCGCGGAAACCTGATCAATCGTGCCGGTTTTGCCGCGCACATTGTCGGCGGCGGCGGTGTTTTTAAAACGATTTCGCAAAGTTCCGTCAACTCCGGCAATCGTTAAAGCGTCGCGCCAGACATTCGCGTTGCGGCTTTTCGACATATACGTGTAAAGTTGAACGGCGGACGACGGCGTGATTAAATTGTGGCGCGAAAGTCCTGAACCGTCGTGCTGAATCACGCTGTCGGCGGGAATTCCGATTTCCGTCAAGAATCTTTGGACGGTTTGCAAACCGATTTCCGCGCTGGTCATCTTGTTGATTTGGGCAAGCGCGTCCGCGTCAATCGTCAGAGACATTTCCTGTTTTCTGCCGTATTGTTCGCCGAGTTCGCGCAAAATCGTTTCGGTATACATATTCTGGCTCGGCTTCAAAGTTTTCGCCGCGATGACGCTGAGCGGCGGCGACTCGAAACTAACTATTTCCTTTGGCGAAACGTAATCATTCAAAGGCAATAAAACAATCTTGCTCCTGGCTGGCGATGGCGGAAGATTATTTTGCATCAGAGTTTTATAATCTATCACGCGCGTTTGTCCGGCAACGACGATTCCTTTTTGCTGTAAAGCGTTTTTTAGCTGCGCGACAAATAGTTCGGCGGGTTTTGTTAATGCAATATTACCCGTGTAGCCTTTATCGTCAGCGGGCATCGTTCCGCTGATTTCGATTTCGTTCGAGTCGAGTTTTTTCGCAACGGAAATCATTCGTTTTTCGCCGGATGAAATGGTTTGCGAGAAATTGACGATTCTAACTAAAGAATTCGGCGGAGAAATCGTTGTTATGCACGGCATTCCGAGCTGAGTGTTCGGCGTGATTTTTAACTCGACGGCGTTGTCATTAAACGGCAAAGCCGAAACTTCCGCGCCGTAATACCATTGCAAATCGTCCCATTCCCAACCGTCGGGAAACGCGCTGCCCCTAAAATAACTTTCGTCGCCGATTAAATTTCCTTCAACTCGTTTCACGCCCGCCTGCGCGATTTTGTCCGCCAGAGCGTTGATCGCCTTATAATTGTCGCCGTCGTAAAATGCGCTTGAAAACGAAACGTCGCCGCGTCCGAAAATCGTCAAATCGCCTTTGATCGTGCCGCTCGCGTCAACCGGCGCGGCGTAAACGCTCGTTACGAATTTGAAATCCGGCGAGAGCCGTTCAATCGCCGCCGCGATTGTATAGCTTTTCATATTCGAGGCGGGCATAAAATATTTCTCGGCGTTTTGTTCAAAAAGAGTTTTGCCCGTGTCGAGCGAATTGATTTTGATGCCGACTTGCCCGCGCTGTAATTCGGGACGCGCGAGGACGGTTTGAATCTTCGCTTGAACTTCGGCGAGCGTTTGATACTGCGTCGGAGTCGGAGTCGGAGTTGCAGTCGGTGTTGCAATTGGCGTTAGCGTGATTGTTGGTTTCGCGGTCGGCGTTTGCTTCGGCGACGGCGTAGCTTTGACACTTGTTTCTGCTTTCTGCGCGTTCGTCGGCGCACTGAAATTCAGTCCGAAACAAAGCATCGCCAGCGCGAAAAGTCCGACGATATTGATTCTATTTTTCTTCATTTTCATTGCAGACTGATTTTACGGGAAAATTATTAATCTGAAAAATCGGCGAAAAAAATGGCTGTCGGGAACAGTTTCCCGACAGCCGAAGTTTTCGAGGAGAGAAAATAAACGAAATTATTTTGCGCCTAACAGAATGTTAATGTCGTTTTGCGGAACTTGCAAATCGAATACGACTTCCGTGCCTTCACGCGCGATTTTCGCGCTGTCAATCATTCGGGCGTAAACCTGTTTGTCCGCGCCTTTTGAACTGCCCAAAAGCGTTTTGCCGAGCATTTGCAAGCCTTGCAGCATTTCCTGCAAATTCTGCGCTTCTTCGGCTTTCGAGGTTTTAGCGATTGCCGAAACAATCGTGCTGCCGTTAACGGTTTCGAGCGAGCCGGAAACCTGGCGAATCGTGTTGAGCGTGTCGCCGAATTCGTCGTTGTCGAGCTTTAGATAATTCGACAAATTATTCGGCAGTTTCGCGCTGAAACTCATCACCGCGTTCGGCTTGCGGTTGATCGGGCTTAAAACATCCGCGCCGACTTTCGCCTTTGTCTCGAAAGTTTCGCGCACGCGGGCGAGCGATCCGAAAGCTAAAGTATTTGCGTCAAAAGAAGTTACGGCGACTTCCCGACTCAGACTGTCGATTATTCGCCCGATCACGTCGTCAATTTGGGAATTTTTTGTTTGCGGCTTATTTTGTTCGACGATTTCCTTCGGCGTAAAAACATAAACACTGCGACTGCCGATTTTTTCCTCGCGGTATTTGCCGTTCGAGGCGAGTTTGGCAAGCGCGATCAACGCGCCGGCGTTATATTTTCCGCGAGCCAGCACGATTGGCTCCAAATCAATTTCCTGCGCGGAAATTTGTTTGAACGAAACGCCGACCGCGACTTGTTCAAACTGCCGCAAATCGAGTCCGGTTTTTTGACTGATTTCATCAATTTTGCCGTTAATAACGGCGAGCGTGTCCGGTTTGCCCGACAAAATCTGCGGCACGGTTTCGCTCAGAAGTCTTTTTATATCAACGGTTAAAACGCCGTCGGACGCGGGCAAAAGCGCGGCGAGCTGGTTCGTCGGCACGGCTTTGCGATTTGTTTTCGCATCGGCAAAAACAGTGTTAATGCCGTTCAGCAGAACGGTTGCGATAATCGCCAGAGCAAAAAATTTATGTTTCATTTACGGAAGACCTCTTAAAAAAATTAAACAGAGAAGATTCTTTATAAAACTTACAGATGATTTATAATCGGTAAACAGTTGGCTGAGATTATAAAATGTTCAAACGAAACGATTGAAAAAAAGTTTCTTCAACCGCGAATGTCTTCGATAATTTTCCCGAATCCGCTGACGCATAAATTCGTCGAATGGGTTTCATTCGGCGAATATTTTTACAACACGCGCGACATTATCGGCTTCGGCGGCGAGATGTCGGTCGAAAATCTTCGCGCGGCTTACCGGCAGGGAATTTTTCCCTGGGCAATCGAAAATTTGCCGCTTCCTTGGTTTTGCCCCGAACAACGCGCGATTCTCGAATTCTCCGAACTGCACATTCCGAAATCTTTGAAAAAAGAATGGCGCAAAACCGATTTTACCTTCACGATTGACCGCGATTTTCGCGCCGTGATCGAAAGTTGCTCGCGCATCGAACGCGCTCACGAAAAGGGAACTTGGATTACCAAAGATTTCATCGAATCGTATTGGCAGTTTCACGAGACGGGCGACGCGCACAGCGTCGAAGTTTGGAATGCGGACGGCGAACTCATCGGCGGGCTTTACGGTATTGACGCGGGCGGCGTGTTCTGCGGCGAAAGTATGTTTCACCGAAAATCGAATGCTTCCAAATTCGCGCTGCTTTTTTTAATCGAACATCTCGAATCGCGCGGCGCAGCGTGGCTCGACACGCAGGTCATCACGCCGCATTTTGAAATTCTCGGCGCGAAGGAAATCAGCCGCGCGGAGTTTTTACGAAAACTCAAAAACACGCAGGCAAAGAAAATGACGCTTTTTTAAGAAAGATTATGGACAAGCAAAAAGAATTACGCGAGCATCTTTTGGAACTTTTAGAAGGAAAATCGGCGCACATTGATTTGGAAACGGCGATTAAAAAATTTCCGCTTTCGGAAATCAACACGCGCATCGAGAACGCGCCGCACACGGCTTGGGAACTGCTCGAACACATCAGAATCGCGCAATGGGACATCGTGGAATTCAGCCTGGACGAAAAGCACGTTTCGCCGAACTTTCCCGACGGGCTTTGGGTAAAAACCGAAGGAAGCGAGAAAGATTGGAAAAATTCCGGCGAGCAAATTTCAAAAGATTTGCAAGCGATGCGCGATTTAATCGCGGACGAAAAAACCGATCTGTTCGCCAAAATTCCGCACGGCGACGGACAGACCGTTTTGCGCGAAGCGATGCTCACCGCCGATCACAACGCTTATCATCTCGGACAAATTTTGTTCATTATGAAAACTTTAGAGAGAAAATAAAATGCCGCACCGCGAAAGAAAAAACATCCGCGCCGGTCTGAAAGTCGCCGTCGTTCTAAAACAAGACCAGCGCACGGGAAGGCGCACCGTCGGCATCGTCAAAGATTTGCTGACCAATTCCAATTTTCACCCGCACGGAATTAAAGTCCGCCTAACCGACGGGCAAGTCGGGCGCGTTCAGGAAATTTTGGCGGAAGAAAATAATTTCGGATAAAGTCGCTTTGTAGAAATTTTTTCTTCAACTTTTCACGATCCAACCGCCGCCAATTACTTCTTCGCCGTCGTAGAAAATCGTCGCCTGTCCGGGCGTGATGGCGGTTTGCGGTTCGTCGAAAACGATTCGCGCTTTATTTTCCGGCAGCGCGTAAATCGTCGCCGTCGCCGGTTCGTGGCGGTAACGCACTTTCACGGCGGCGCGAACCGGTTTGTTCGGTTCATCGAACGCGACCCAATTTACGCCTTTGGCGATGAAGTAGATTGAAAGTAGTTCTTCTTTTTCGCCCGCGATGATTTGGTTTTTGGCGCGTTCGATTTGGACGACATAAAGCGGTTTTTCGTGCGCGATTCCTAAACCTCTGCGCTGTCCGATTGTGTAGCGGTGAATGCCCGAATGTTCGCCGATTTTTTTCCCGCTCGCGTTGACGATTTCGCCGCCTTTCGGTAATTCGTCTTCGCGGTTTTCGTGTTCCAAATACCTGTCAATAAAACCCGAATAATCGCCGTCGGGAACGAAGCAGATTTCCTGCGATTCCTGTTTTTCGGCGACGTAAAGATTCGCTTCACGCGCAATGTCGCGGACTTCCGATTTCAACATTTCGCCGAGCGGAAAATACGCGTGTGAAAGCTGTTCCTGCGTCAATTCCCACAGAAAATAGCTTTGATCTTTCCAATGATTTTTGCCGCGAAACAAGCGATAACGATTCGCTTTTTCGTCAAATTCGACGCGGGCGTAATGTCCGGTTGCCACTTTTTCGCAGCCTAAACTCATCGCCATTCTGTCCAAAGAAGCGAACTTTAAACGCGAATTGCAGGCGACGCACGGAATCGGCGTTTCGCCGTCCAGGTAACTTTGGACAAACGGTTCGACGACATCGCGCTCGAAATCTTTTTCGAGATTCAAAACGTAAAACGGCATTCCTAAACTTTCCGCCACGCGCCGCGCGTCGTAAACGTCGTCGAGCGAACAGCAGCGCGACGGCAGCGGGTCGCCGTTTTCGTCCAAGCTGATGCCGCGCCGCTGATTCCACAACTGCATCGTAAAGCCGACGAGTTCGTGTCCCTGTTCTTTTAAAAGTGCCGCCGCGCTTGAAGAATCAACGCCGCCGCTCATTGCTACCGCTATTTTCATTGCTTTAAAACTTTCGCCGTTTCATTTGCCGGCAAAGCGATTTATAATTATAACAAATTGCCGAAAAGTTTTTAGAGAAACACCGATTATGAAAAGATGCCCGCAATGCGACACGATTTATTCTGACGAAACGCAATTTTGTTTGCACGACGGCGCGGTTTTGATTGATGAAATCGCCGCTGACGATGATGAAGAAACAATTATCAGGCATCACTCGATAACCGTTGACATTCCCGCCGCGCCGACGAATTATCAAACTTTTCCCATCGCCAATCAGCCGACGATCATCGTCGAAAAACAGCGTAACACGGGCAAATATCTTTTATTTTTAATCGTCGGATTGCTGCTCGGCAGCGGCTTGGTGCTGGCGACTTTGCTCGTCGCGCGTTCGATTAATCAAGACGAAACGGCGAATGTGAAAACAAACAATAAAAACCAAACGGAACGAGTTACTGTTTCCAATCAACCGCTTAATTCGCAAATGAACGCGGTTGAAAATATTAATTCACAAATCAATGCAAATCTCGCGCTAAATAATTCCAACACGCTTGAATCGAATAAAGTTCACGAAGAAAAAACCGTTGCCGCCGATGAAGATTTTAACGGTCGCGTCATCACGCTCAATGCTTATTTACGCGCCGCGCCGAGCAAAACCGCGTCGGAAATTTCGATTCTGCCGAAAGACGACCGCTTAAAAATCGGCGAGCGCGAAAATCCGAACAGCCCCTGGTATCGAGTTACCTGCGAACACGGCGAAAGTGGCTGGATGCACGGCGACACGATTGAATTTACCCGGTAATTCCGATAAATTTTATTGCCAAAAAATTTATCGGGTGTCATAATGCGCTCGATAAATGAAGTTTGCGCGTCGAAAAAAAAATATCGAACGAAAAAGCGTTTGCGGATTTTTCCGTGTTTGGTTAACGCTCTTGGCGGTAATCGGTTTTTTGTGTGTTTCGACTCTTCACGCCGAACGTCTGCCGATTAAAAACTATACGGTTGCCGACGGGTTGGCGCACAATTGGATTCGACGAATTTTTCAAGATCAAAAAGGTTTTCTATGGCTGGCGACGGGCGAAGGATTATCCAGATTCGACGGTTACGGATTTACGAATTATACGCGCGCAGACGGTTTGCCGCACGATTTTATCAATGATGTTGTTGCCGACCGCGAAGGAAATTTGTGGGCGGCGACCAACGGCGGCGGTTTAGCGCGTTTGATTAATGAACCGGCACAAGATCAAACGAAAGCGACTTCGGAAAAGCGTAAGAAATTCGTTTCTTTTGCCGTTGCCGAAGGCGGCGAGAGCAATTTTGCAAATTGGGTTAACCGAATTTTATTCGATTCGGAAAATCGTCTGTGGTGCGTGACTGACGCGGGATTATTTCGAGCCGGAAATTTGACGGTCGCCGACGCGGATTTTGAATTTATTGACGGCGGACTACAGCCGTTTTACGGCAACGCGGCTTTTGCCGATTCGCGCGGGCGTTTATGGTTCGGCATTGATAAACCGGGCGGCAAAGGTCGCATTTTGGAAGTTGCCGACGGGCAGGTGTTGACGTTTGATTTTCCGCACGGCATTTCGCAGATCATCGAAACGAAAAACGGCACAATCGTGGCGATTGACGTGATGCGCGTTACCGAGTTCGTCGAAAACGAAAAAACGTGGCGTGAAATTTCGGTTAAAAGAGAGGACACACAGCTTTTCCAGACAATTCTCGAAACGGCGGACGGCGATTGGTGGATCGGAACGAACGACGGCTTAATTCGTTTCGGCAAAGGAAGACAAATCGTTTATCGCACGGAAAACGGTCTGAGCGGAATAAATATCTCGGATTTGATCGTTGACCGCGAAAATAATTTGTGGATCGGCACACAATCCGGTTTGAGTAAATTGACGAATACCAACGTCGTCAGTTATACGCCTGCGGACGCTTACCGCATAACCTCTGACCGCGACGGTAAAATCTATGCTCAAATCGGCTGCGCGCCGACGGAGTTAGCGCGTCTCGGCGAACAAAAAATCGAGTTTCTGCCAAATTCGGGAAAGAGCGGCGATTGTCGGAAAAATAAATTTTTTCAAGACCGCGCCGGGAGTTTTTGGTTCGAGACGACGCGCGGTTTGGAGATTTCCGATCAACCGGAATTAAATTTTTCAAACGGGCGCGCAGTAACTTTGCCCGGCGGCAGATTGATAAATTACAACGCGCTTTACGAAGACCCGGCGACAGGCAAAATCTGGCTGACGATTCGCCCCGATCTGGATTTGTATGCGGCGGACGCGCCGTCTTCGGGCGAACTGCCGCGATTTGAATTGATCGCGCGCGACATTCCGGCGGAATTTATTTTAGCCGATTCGGGCGGCACGCTTTGGTTTGGGGAAAGATCGCATCTGTGGCGGCGACGGAAAAACGGCGAAATTCAGGAAATCAAACAAATCGAAAATCTGCCGGCGATTCAGCCGCGCGCGTTTTTTCAGGATTCAAGCGGACGCGTTTGGATCGGCACACGTTCGGACGGCGCGATTTACACGGACGCGCCGGACGCGGACGATTTGAAATTCAAAAAAATGACCATTGCCGACGGATTAGCCAGCAACACCGTCTGGGCGATCACCGAAGACGATCAAAAATCAATTTATTTCGGCACGGGACGCGGCATTGACCGTTTTGATCGGGCGAGCGGAAAAATCCGGCATCTGACTGTTGACGACGGCGTGATCGGCTCTGTAATTAACGATTTGTTCAAAGATCGGAGCGGTAACGTGTGGTCGGCGGCGAACGAAGGCATTTCGCGGATTATCCCGTCCGCGCTCGGCGAAAATTTGTTGCCGCCGCCGGTTTTTATCACGCGCGTTTTGTTGGCGGGCGAGGAATTGCCGCTTGCCGAAACCGGCGTTGCCGCGTTTGCCGCGCCCGCTTTGTCCGCCGCGCAGAACAATGTCGTTATTCGTTTTGTCGGTTTGAGTTTTCAGAACGAACACGCTCTGCGTTACGAATACCGACTCGAAGGCGTTAGTGATGATTGGACAAACGCCGGTGAACAGCGCGAAGTTAATTACGCCAATCTCGCGCCGGGCGATTATCGTTTTGAAGTTCGCGCCGTCAATATAGCCGGCATTGCGAGTCGAAATCCGGCAATCTTCGAGTTTCAAATTCCGCGACCCGTCTGGCAGCGTTGGTGGTTTGTTACGCCCGCGATTTTGCTCTTGGTTTTGTCGGCGTTCGCGCTTTATCGTTTCCGCGTGGTTCGTCTTCTGGAAACCGAACGAATGAGAACGCGCATTGCCACCGATCTGCACGACGACATCGGCGCGAATTTGACGAAGATTTCGATTTTGAGCGAAGTCGTGCATCGCCGGCTCGGAAACGGCGCGGGCGATTTCGACGAAGGAAATCTTTTGGAAAATATTGCCGAAACTTCGCGCGAATCCGTTTCGGCGATGTCGGATATTGTTTGGGCAATTAATCCGAAAAAAGATTCGCTTGCCGATTTGACGAGACGTATGCGCCGTTACGCCGAAGAAGTTTTGGAACAGCGCGAGATTTCGCTCGAATTCGATTCGACCGTCGCCGATCTGCGGCTCGACGCGAACGTGCGCCGCAATGTTTATCTGATTTTCAAGGAAGCCGT